>NZ_JBEYZD010000138.1:0-8795 GCF_040645895.1 Streptomyces olindensis
CCCGCTTCTGCGGCCAGACCTTCGCCGAGGCGCACGACAAGGAGGTCGCCCTGGCCTGCGAGCCGCCTTGAACCAGTAGAGAAAGTTGTAACTCAGTCTGTGGTGCGGGGCTTGAAGTCGGATGTGCACGCGGGGAGTTCGGGGCCTCGACGGTGGGCGAGGGGCAGGAAGCGCACTGGTCGGATCGTCCACGTGATGCGGGTGGTGGCGTGTGTGATGGTGACGGTGCAGGGCTCGGATCGTAGGAGGGCTCTTCTTGTCTCGGCTCGTTGCTCGTAGAGCCATGCCCACGCTTCGTCGCATGCTGCGGTGTCCAGTGCCGGGGTGATGGTCCTGAGCGCGACGGCTACCCACCTGTCGGCTTGAAGAGCGGAGTACGCGTCGAACGATGCGTGCAGGGTCGGTTGCTCCGCTTCGCTGGTGAGGTCTTCGGTCCAGCACTCGCACCAGTAGCCACGCTGGAGCTTCGTCACGAGGTCACTCCCAGCGGGCAGGCCACGAGCACGTAGCGGGTGTTCTCGTCATGAAGGGTGAGCTGGTAGGCCGTACCCCCGGTCAGGATGGCGAGTGCGCGTTCGTGCTCTGGTTCGTCGTTCAGCCAGTGGCGTCCCGGTCGTGCGTACGCCGCGTCGAGTTGGTCGGTGATGTTGCTCGTCCGCTCGCGCAGCCAGCGCAGGGCGAGGCGGGGGCTTGGCGTGGTGTGTGATCCCAGAAGGATGGAGCGGGTCTCGTTCGCGGGATAGGCCGCTGCCCAACAGCAATAGGCGTTGTCGGGTTCTGTTGCGGCTAAGCGCCCGTGAGGAGTGGCCGTCACCATGTGCGTCCTCCCGGTCGTGCGCTCGCGAAGAGTTCCGCGGTGACGGTGTGGCCGGCCTGGCTGTTGTGGATCACGATCCGGTGGGCGAGGGCGGTGACCATGCTCAGGCCTCGGCCGTGTTCGGCGTCCTGGTCCTGGTGCTCGACCTTGGGGGACATGCCGGTGCCCCCGGCGTCCGTGACAGACAGGGCGACCACCTGTGGGGAGACGGCCAGGGCCAGGTGGAAGCTGCCGGATGCTGTGCCGCTGGCCGTGTGGAGGATCGCGTTCGCGCTCAGCTCGCTCACGATCAGTTCGGCGTCGTCGGCCAGGGGAGATCCGCGCAGGATGTCCCGCGTCCAGCGGCGGGCCCGGCTCACCTCTTCCGGAAAACCTGGGCAAGTGAGTCCCCAGACCCGGGCGGTGCTCGTATACTCGTGCATACAAGTTCCTTCGTGCTGGTAGGCCGCCATGTGCAGCGGGTTCGGGCTAGACGAGTTTCACGCCGTCGTGGGCGCGGATGGCCGGCGGGGATGCAGCGTCCAATGCGTCCAAGACGCGGATTGCGTACGCCTCGTCGGCGAGTTCGATGACTTCTTCGCGGGTGGCCCAGCGCAGTGCGCGGGTCTCGTCTCCGGTGGTGGGCGTGCCGTCGGTGGCCTCGCAGCGGAAGACCATGGAGACGATCAGGCCCTTCATGTTCTTGTAGATCCCGGTCAGGGTCGCGGGAAGCGCGATCTTGATGCCGGTCTCTTCGAGAACTTCGCGCTGGAGGGCCTCGGGGATGGTTTCCTCGCGTTCGAGGACTCCGCCCGGGGGTTCCCAGTGGCCGTTGTCGCGGCGTTTGATCAAGAGGGCGCGGTCCTGGTCGTCGACGATGACTCCGGCGACGCTCACGGAGTGCGGACGTTCGGTGCTCACGTTCCTCTGCCCTCTCGGATGGCTAGGCTCTCCACCGTAGCA
Organism: Streptomyces olindensis; assembly: GCF_040645895.1. NCBI lineage: Bacteria > Bacillati > Actinomycetota > Actinomycetes > Kitasatosporales > Streptomycetaceae > Streptomyces > Streptomyces olindensis. The sequence continues at coordinate 1,760 of NZ_JBEYZD010000138.1, forward strand.
ACAAAGCTCGCCCACTCGTCTAGATACCTAAAGGAGTACACGTGCCGTCTCTTCCTTCCGGCCTCCTCGGCGATCTCGATCCCACGAGCGATCGTGCGGTCTTTCGGCAGATCGCCGACCAACTGCGCGAGGCCATCGACCGTGGGCGATTCAAGGAGGGCGAAAAGCTGCCCTCCGAGGCCGAACTTGTCGAGCATTACGGGGTTTCCCGTATGACGGTTCGAAACTCCTTCTCGGTCCTCCAGGGCGAGGGCCTGGTGCACGCCGAGCACGGCAAGGGCGTCTTCGTGCGACCACGCCCGCCTGTACGACGGCTCGCCTCCGACCGGTTCGCCCGGCGCCACCGCGAGCAGGGGAAGTCCGCGTTCATCGTGGAGGCCGATGCCGCCGGCAGTCACCCACAGGTGGACAGCCTGGAGGTCAAGGAGGAGAAGGCAAGCCAGGACGTCTCCACCCGGCTTGGATCTGTGCGGCGAGTGCTGGCCCGGCGTCGCCGGTATCTGCTGGACGGGCGGCCCGTGGAGTTCGCCACCTCGTATCTGCCGCTCGACATCGCGCGGGGTACACCGATCGCCGAGCCGAACCCCGGGCCCGGCGGCATCTACGCCCGGCTTGAGGAGCTGGGTCACCGCCTCGACCACTTCGAGGAAGAGATCCGCGCCCGGATGCCCTCGCCGGACGAGGTGCGCACGCTGCGGCTGGCCTCCGGCGTGCCGGTCATCCATCTGATCCGTACCGCGTTCGACCAGGAAGGTCGGGCCGTGGAGGTCTGCGACACGGTGATGGCGGCCGACGCCTACGTCCTGTCGTACCAGCTCCCGGCGACGTGAGCGCCTGATCGGCGGTGGTGCGCGGGGACGCTTCTCCGAACTCGTACACCCCAACAGGCATACTCGTATAGACGAGTGGGCAAGTGGTGTGGCAAGGTGGTTGCCGTTCCCGAGAGATCGGGTTCGAACGCCGCATCTTGTATAGACGAGTAGATGGGAAGAAGCTTTGCGCACCATCCGTGTAGAGACCTCGGCCGCAACGATCCTGCTGACCGAGGCGCCCGAGCCCAAGGTCCGCGACCGGCAGACCGGCGAGATCGCCAAGGACGCCACCAGCGGAGAGGCCCTGATGACGCTCGGCGTCGTCTACCTGGAGGACGGCGAGTCGTCGCTGATCAAGGTCACCGTTCCGGAGAGCGGAGTGTCCGAGGGGCTGACGCTCGGGGCCCCGGTCTCGCTGCCGGGTCTGGTGGCCCGGCCGTGGGAGAGCGTCTTCAACGGGCAGCAGCGCCACGGCATCGCCTACCGCGCCGCCGCCGTGACACCGGCCGCATTCCCGGCCGCCACCGGGGCCGCTGCCTGATGACCGACCTGACGACACTCCTGGAGGTGGGTGGTCCTGTCGCCGCACTCGGCGGCGGGGCCGCCTACGCCCGGGCCAAGCATCCCGGGGTGTACTGGTCCACGGTCGGCCTGCCGATATCCACGGCCCGGCTCCTCAGCTCGTACGGCTCGGTCATGGAGGCCTGCGGCCTGACCGTGGCTCCGTCCCGGCTGCGGATGCTGGCGGTCAAGGCCACCACTCGCCGTGAAGTTCGTCCCGTACCGCCGCGTCGGGGCATCATCTGGCCCACCTCGACCGGGCTGCGGCTTCGTCTGCGGCTCGCTCCGGGGCAGGAACCGGCCGACGTCGCCGCCTCGGCGGAACGGCTGCGCCATGCCTGGGGCGTTCACGCCGTGTACGTGACCACGGTCAAGCCGGGAGTGGTTGAGTTGCGGTTGGTCGGCTTCGATGTGCTGCGGCAGGTGCGGATGCCGCGCAAGGTGGACGCCAAGTTCCTTCAGGTGCCGGTGGCCCTGCGGGAGGACGCCATGCCGTTCATACGCGACTACCGGACCGTGCCCCACCAACTCACCCTCGGCGCGACCCTGTCGGGCAAGTCCATGTACCTGCGGCACCTGATCGCCGGACTCGCCCCTCAGCCGGTCGCCCTCGTCGGCATCGACTGCAAGCGCGGAGTGGAACTGGCGCCGTTCGCCTCCCGCCTCTCCGCGCTGGCTACCGAACCGGAACAGGCAGCAGAGCTGCTGCCCGTGCTCGTGAAGGAAATGGAGGACCGCTACGACCTGATCAAAGCCCGGCAAGGCATCGCCCCGGACACCCCGGCCGAAGAGATCACCTCCGACATCTGGGGACTGCCCGAGTCGGAACGCCCCGTCCCCCTCGTGCTGTTCGTGGACGAGGTCGCCGAACTGTTCCTCGTCGCCACCAGGAAGGACGAGGAACGCCGGGACGAGATGGTCACCCAGCTCATCCGGCTCGCCCAACTCGGCCGCGCGGCTGGCATCTATTTGGAGGTCTGCGGGCAGCGCTTCGGCGCCGAGCTGGGCAAGGGCGCCACCATGCTGCGAGCCCAACTGACCGGCCGCGTCTGCCACCGAGTGAACGACGAAGCCTCCGCGAAGATGGCGCTCGGCGACATCGCACCCGAAGCGGTCATGGCCGCCTGTGCCATCGCTCCCGAACGGCCCGGCCTCGCCGTGGCAGGTGACACCTCGGGCGGCTGGTCGCGCATCCGGACGCCGTACCTGTCCCTCGGCGATGCCGCCGAGACTTGCCGCGAGTACGCGCACCTGGTGCCGGACCTGCCCGTGCTCAAGCCCTTCCAGCCCGAGGTGACGGTACGGCCGGTCGAGTCCCCGGCCCCGATCACCGAACCTCGCTCGGCAACCGGCTGACCCCTCCACCAACCCGGTCGGCGTGACCGTCTCACGCCAAGTCCCTACCCCTCGCATGCCTGAATCCGGAAGGAGCCGCATCATGCGCGCCCAACTGGCCCGCGTTGACGCGGTGCTCATCCAAGCCGTCATCGCCGCCGCGCTGTCCTTCGCCCACCTGCACGACATCGCCTCGGCGGCCGGACAGGACGGATGGAAAGCCTGGGCCTACCCGATCTCGGTCGACCTGCTGCTCGTCGCCGCCTGGCGCCGACTGCGGTCCGGGGAAGCGAAAGCGGCCGGGTGGTGCTGGTTCCTCATCGCGCTCACGGCCTCACTCGGCGCCAACGTCGCCACCGCAGGCCTGCTCGACATGAACGACGTCCCGGCCTGGCTGCGCATCCTCGTGGCCGGGTGGCCTGCGGTCGCCTTCCTCGGCGGCACGCTGCTCGCACACTCCGCACCGAAGACGATCGACCACGCCGCCGAACCCGACACAGACGACGACGGGGTACACGACCAAGCGGAGGAACCAGAACTCCTCCCCGAGCCACCCGTCCACGCGGTCTCCGAGCACCCCCCGCCCCAGCGACCGGCGAACGAACCGGAACGGTCTGAGAGTCCCGCCCCACCTGTGCCTGCCGCCCTCGTCGCGCACGCCCGCAAGGTCGCCGCCGAACACCACACCCGCACCGGAACGCCCATCGACACAGCGACCCTGCGCGCCCGCCTCGGCGTCCCCGCACCCATGGCCGAAGCCATCGCCACCCACCTCTGAAAGGAGACCTGTGTGACCGCCAACCGCCGCTTCCGCCACGTCGTCCGCATCGGCCCCGTCCAGGTCGGCACTTACTACGACGGCCGGGGCCGAGAGAAGCACACCGCCGCCTGCACCGCCCCCCGCTGCGGCTTCTCCACCGACTACGACGGCCGTGCCGCCGCTGAGCTTGCCGCCCGCACCCACCGCTGCCCCGTCCGCTGAAAGCGAGTCCTCCCGTGACCGTCAGCCTGCCGCTGGTCGTCGTCCTCGGCTTCTTCGCCTGGGGAGCAGTCAGGTTCCTCGGCGTCCGCGTCTGGATCGTCGTCCTGATCGCCCTCTTCGGCTTCTGGCTCTCCCGCACCTTCCTCGCACCCGCCATCGAGTCCGGCACGCGCTCCGGCGTGACCGTCATAAACGGCTCACATGCCTAGACGAGTAGATAAGGAGACTGGCCCGTGTTCCTCCCCAGGTACCCCGACAGCCCGACCCCGCCGCCCGCGCACACCCACACCCCGACCGAGACAGCACCCGTTCGGCGCTCGCTGCCCTCGGTCTCCATCGATCAGAAGACCGTCGTCGCCCTGGTCGTCGGCGGGGTCGTCCTCACCGCGCTCCTGGCCGCCGTCGCCGTCACGGCCATCTCCGTTGCCGTGGCCGCCGTCGTCCTGCGCGCCATGCTCCGCGACCACCACCGCCGCTGAGCCCCGCTGGCCTCCGGGGCGGCGGCACACGACCAAGCATTTCGCCGCCCCGGGGCCTGTTCCTCCCGACCGAGCCAGCCAGAAGGGGAATCGCCATCTTCACCCGCACCACCCCGGCCCCAGTCCCGGAACTCGCGAACCTGGCCGCGCAGGGCACCCTGCCGGGTATCCTCCGCCAGCTCTCCGGACTCGGCGGCTGCACCAACCCGATCCGCCTCGACGGCCACCACACCGAGTACGACGTCGACACCACGACCGGCGAAATCGGCAACGTCCTCCACCGCCTCGACTCGACCAGCCTCCCGGCCGGGCAACTCCTCGTCCGCTGCAACAACCGCCGCACGACCCGCTGCCAGGCGTGCGCCGAGGTCTACCGCCGCGACACCTTCCACCTGATCACCTCGGGCCTGCGCGGCGGCAAGGGCATCCCGGAACAGGTCGCCGCCCACCCGCGCGTGTTCGCCACCTTCACCGCGCCGAGCTTCGGCCCGGTTCACAACCGCCCTTCCAGCGGGCGTCCCTGCCGCTGCGGCACCCACCACGACCAGGACGACGACGCACTCGGCACCCCGCTCGACCCGGACACCTACGACTACGAAGCCGCCGTCCTCTGGAACGCCCACGCCGGTCCGCTCTGGCGGCGCTTCTCCACCTACCTGCGCCGAGAGGTAGCCAAGCGCGCCGGCCTGTCCCAGCGGCGCTTCCGCGAGCACGCCCGCGTGTCCTTCGCCAAGGTCGCCGAGTACCAGAAGCGCGGCGCGGTCCACTTCCACGCCGTCATCCGCATCGACGGCCCCAGCGGCGGCGACACCCCGCCCCCTACTTGGGCAACCGCCGAGCTGCTCACGGACGCCATCCGGGCTGCCGCCGCCAAGGTCCGCGTGGACGGCCCGGTCATCGACGGCCGCAGCCACACCTTCACCTTCGGCCGCGAACTCGACGTCCGCACCATCCGCTCGGCCCACTTCAACGACGGCCAGGAACTGACCGAACGGGCCGTCGCCGCCTACATCGCCAAGTACGCCACCAAGGGCGCCGAAACCGCGACGGGTGCCCTCGACCGCCCGCTCAAGTTCGCCGCCGAACTCGCCCAGCTCGACATCAGCGACCACGCCCGCCGCATGATCCGAACCGCCTGGACCCTCGGCGCACGCAAGGACCTCGAACACCTACGCCTGCGCGCCTGGGCCCACATGCTCGGCTTCCGCGGCCACTTCTCCACCAAGTCCCGCCGCTACTCCACCACCCTCGGCGCCCTCCGCGACGCACGCGCCGAATGGCGCCGAGCCCAAGCCGCAGCAGCCAACGGCCCCGAGCCCGAGACGACGTACGTCCTTGCGCACTGGGTCTTCGCCGGAACTGGCCTCTCGGACGCCGAAGCCTGGCTGGCCGCATCCCTAGAACCCGCTCCCGGAACGGAAGGAGAGCCCACCCATGCATGACGACGAACTGCTGACCGTGCCTGACGTGATGGAGCGGCTGAAGCTCGGCCGCTCAACCGTCTACGACCTCATCCGCTCCCGTCGTCTGCCCTCGATCACCATCGGACGGTGCCGTCGTATCCCCGCGCGGGCTGTCCGCGAGTACATCACCCACGAACTGGAGGCGGCCGCCTGATGGTCCAGCAACGCAAGCGGAACCCCAACGGCGCCGGCACCATCACCAAGCGCAAGGACGGACGCTTCCAGTGCGCGGTCTACGTCCTCCAGCCGGACGGCACCCGCGCCCGTAAGTTCGCCTACGGCAAGACCTGGGCCGAGTGTGACGCCAAGCGTCGCGAGCTGCTCGACAAGGTCGACCAGGGCGTGCCCGTGCCCACCAAGTCGGCCAAGCTCTCGGACTGGCTCCCGTACTGGCTGGACAACGTCATCAAGCCCCGGCGGAAGCTCAGCACGTTCGACAAGTACGAGGCACACGTCCGGCTCTACCTCGTGCCCCTGCTCGGCTCCAAGCGGCTCGAATCCCTCGGCGTCGCCGACGTCCGCCGCTTCCTCGTTCGCCTGGAGAAGGAGACGACCGCCGCAACGGCCAAGGAGTCGCATCGAGTTCTACGCTCGGCGCTGTCCTCCGCCTGCCGTGAGGAGCTGATCACGCGCAACGTCGCCAAGCTCGTCGAGCCGCCCCGCACGGACAAGCCCGAGCTGCACCCCTGGACCCTCGACGAGACGCTCGACTTCCTCGCGGCCTCCCGCAAGGATCCGCTCTACGCGGCCTTCGTCCTCGCCATCGCCATGGGACTCCGCCGGGGAGAGATCGTGGGCCTGCGCTGGTCGGATGTCGACCTGGACAACCGCGTCCTCTACGTCCGCCACCAGGTCCAGCGCCGCCGTGGCGTCCTGTACGACGACGACCCCAAGAGCCGCCGTCGCCGCGCAGTCCCTCTTCCCGCCCTCTGCATCGCGCCCCTGCGCTGGCACCGCATGCGGCAGGCGGCTGCCCGTGCCAAGGCGGGGGAGAGGTGGCAGGAGTCGGCCTACGTCTTCACCACCCGCACCGGCCGCCCGGTCGAGCCGCGCAACCTGTACCGCTCCTTCACCCGTGTCGCCCAGTCCGCCGGCCTCCGCGTCATCCGGCTGCACGATGCCCGGCACGGCACCGCCACCCTCCTCACGGCGGCCGGAGTCGCGCCCCGCGTGGTGATGGAGATCCTCGGCCACTCCCAGATCAGCATCACCATGGACGTCTACACGCACGTCGTCCAGGACACGCAGCGCGAAGCCATGAGCCACATGGACCGGCTGCTCCGGAGACGCCCCATCCGCGAGTGACTGCGCGCGTTGATGTCAGAAGTGGATGTCAAAGGCCCGGACGGCCAGGAGCACGACGCCCTCGCGGTGATCCCGGACTCCTCCTACGCGGGCGTCTAC
>NZ_JBEYZD010000139.1:0-8778 GCF_040645895.1 Streptomyces olindensis
CCCGGTGCGGCGAGTGGGGGTACCCCCTGCTCGAAGAGCTTGGGGGAGCGTGCCGGGCGTCGCGGGGCAGGCGGGACTTTGCGGACACCCCCTAGACGGGCGGCCAGGGAATCGCCGGCCACTCCCCGCTCGGCTCCGGATGTGTCCCCGAGGCGAGCAGCGCGGCGACCCGCGCGCGGGTGGCGTCGATCTCGGCGGCGGTGATCAGCGGTTCGAGCCGCGCGCCGAGGGCTCCGCCCGCCGCCAGGTCCTTGCGCAGTCCCTCCAGGACGTCGACGGCCTCCTGGGACAGGCGCTCCCCCGCCCAGCCCCACAGCAGGGTGCGCAGTTTGTTCTCGACGTTGAACGTGACCCCGTGGTCGATCCCGTACAGCCGGCCCTCGCCGGTGGGCAGCAGGTGGCCGCCCTTGCGGTCGGCGTTGTTGATCACGGCGTCGAGCACCGCGAGCCGCCGCAGCCGCTCGTCGTCGGCGTGCACGAGCAGGGCCGTGCGTCCCTCGCCGACCTCGGCGAAGCCGATCGCCTTCCAGCCCGGCTCCGGCTCCTCGCCGTCGACGAGCGCGAGCAGCTCCGCGTCGGGCGTCGCCTCGATCCACAGCTGGCACATGCCCTCGCCGTAGGGGCCGTCGCGCAGCACGGTGGGCGGTACCAGGCCCCAGCCGGTCGCCTCGGAGACCTCGTAGGCCGCGACCTCGCGCTGGGCGAGCGTCCCGTCCGGGAAGTCCCACAGGGGCCGCTCCCCCGCGACCGGCTTGTAGACGCAGGCCGCCTCCTCGCCGTCGTACGAGACCGTGCAGTACAGGGCCGCGTTGGACGCCTCACGGATGCGTCCGCGCACGGTGAGTTCACCGCGGGCGAGCAGCTCGGCCGCGTGCGCGGGAGGGGTCACGCTCCGCGGCGGTATCCGTTCTGGCGCGGACATACGTGTCCTTCCGGGTCGAGCGGGAGGCTGCACAGCGGGCACGGCGGCCGCCCGGCGTTGACGACGTCGAGGGCGCGCTTGGCGAAGGCCCGGGCCTGCGCGCCGGTGAGGCGGACCCGCAGCATCGGGGGACCGTTCTCCTCGTCCTGGAGCAGCCGCTCCTCGGCCTCGGCGAGGTCCTCCTCGGAGTCGGCGTCGAGCTCCACGAGCGCCTGCGCCTCGACGATCATGAGCTGCTCCTCGCCGTCCCAGGCGAGCGCCATGGTGCCGACGCGGAACTCCTCCTCGATGGGGGTGTCCAGCGGGGCGGTGTCGGTGATCTCGGAGGGTGCGACGGCAGGGACGGAGGCGCTGCCTCCGCTACGGCGTACGACCTCGTCGAGCAGTTCGTCCATCCGCTCGGCGAGCGCGGCGACCTGGGTCTTCTCCAGGGCCACGCTGGTCACCCGGGAGCCGGCGACGGCCTGGAGGAAGAACGAACGGCGCCCGGGCAGTCCGACCGTACCGGCCACGAAACGTTCCGGATGGTCGTAGAGGAACACCTGACGGGACACGTCCTGTCTCCATTGGGATCGTGGGAACCGTGTGAGTACGGCACTGCTGCGACCGCTTCACCCTACTGCGGCCGACGATCACGGTGCGCCCGCACCACCCCCGACGGGGGCCTCGTCGCCCGGCGGTTCCTCGCGCGGCACCAGGGACGTGAAGTCGCCGGTGTCGCCGAGGCGGACGAGAAACGGTCGCAGTCGTGTGTAGCGGATCGCGGTGATGGAACACGGTTCAACGGAAATCCGCTGGAAGAGGTCCAAGTGAAGTCCGAGTGCGTCCGCGACGAGAGACTTGATGATGTCGCCGTGCGAGCACATGAGGTAGACGGCGTCAACGCCGTGGTCGCGCTCCACGCGCGCGTTCCACTCGCGCACGGCCTCGGCGGCGCGCGTCTGCATGGCCCGCATCGACTCCCCGCCGGGGAACGCCGCCGCGGACGGGTGCGCCTGCACGACCTCCATCAGGGGCTCGTCCTTGAGCTCGGCGAGCTTGCGCCCGGACCAGTCGCCGTAGTGGCACTCGCCGATGCGCTCGTCGGTGTGGGGCGTCAGTCCCGGCCGCGCCGCGAGGAGGGGCTGGATCGTTTCCCGGCAGCGCTGGAGCGGGCTGGTGACGATCTCGGCCAGGGGCAGTTCGGCGAGGCGTCCGGGCAGCGCGGCGGCCTGCGCGGTGCCGCGTTCGTCGAGGGCGACGCCCGGCGTCCAGCCGGCGAGCAGTCCCTCGGTGTTGGCGGTGGAACGTCCGTGCCGGACCAGGATCAGCGTGGGCATGCGGTCCAGCGTAGGCGCACGCGCGCGTGCCGTGTCCTTCGAGTGACGGGAGACTCGCTTCGTGATCGTCGACTGTGCCATCTACCGCGACGGACACCGGACGGAGGGGCCGGAGGACCTCTCCGACGCCCTCGGCCAGGCCCGTACGGCGGGCGGTTTCGTGTGGATCGGGCTGCATGAGCCGTCGGAACGCGAATTCGGCCATGTCACCCGGGAGTTCGACCTGCATCCGCTGGCCGTCGAGGACGCCCTCAAGGCGCATCAGCGGCCCAAGCTGGAGGTGTACGACGACTCGCTCTTCGTGGTGCTGAAGCCGGTGGCGTACGAGCCGGAGACCGACACCGTCTCGACCGGCGAGATCATGGTCTTCCTGGGCGAGGGGTTCGTGGTGACCGTCCGGCACGGCGAGGGCTCCCCGCTCAAGGCGGTACGGCGGCGGCTGGAGCAGGAACCGGAGCTGCTGGGCAAGGGCCCCACCTCCGTCCTCTACGCGGTCGCCGACGCCACCGTCGACCACTACCTGGACGTCGCGACCGAGTTGCAGGCCGACCTGGAGGGCCTGGAGGCGGAGGTCTTCTCGCCGGACGACGGCGGCTCACGGCACACGGCCTCCCGGATCTACGACTTCAAGCGGCAGGTCCTGGAGTTCCGCCGGGCGACCGGGCCGCTGGCCCTGCCGATGACGCGGCTGGCGGGCACGGCGCCGTACGGCGTGGCCGTGCCGTTCGTGGACGACCGGGCCCGGCCGTTCTTCCGGGACGTCAGCGACCACCTCACGCGCGTGAACGAGTCGGTGGACGGCCTGGACCGGCTGGTGTCGGACATCCTGTCGGCGCACCTGGCCCAGATGAGCGTCCGGCAGAACGACGACATGCGGAAGATCTCCGCGTGGGCGGCCATGGCCGCGATCCCCACGATGCTCGCGGGGATCTACGGCATGAACTTCGAGCACATGCCCGAGCTGCGCTGGGTCTGGTCCTACCCGGCGCTCATCGCGCTGATGGCGTTGCTGGAGGTGCTGGTGTTCCGGCTGTTCAAGCGCCGGGGGTGGCTGTAGAGCGGGCCGGCGCCGAGGGTGACGGGCCCCGTCAGGCGAACTCGGGTTCCGCGGAGGCCGGGCCGCCGAGGGCGTCGCGGCGCTCGGGCGCCTTCAGCGAGACCATCCGGCGCCAGCCGCCCAGCCGCTCGTACGCGTACACGGCGTGGATGCCGGCCGCGAGCACCGCCGACTTGGCCCTGGACCAGCCGAGGATGCGGCCCATGTGGGCCATGACGGCGAGGCTGACGTCCCGGTAGATCCGGATCTCGGCGTGCGCGCACTCGCGCAGGGTCCGCTGGATGAGCCGGCCGTGGCCCGCGCGGGCGAAGCGCAGCAGTTCCTCGTGGCAGTAGGCGAGGTGGTTGTCCTCGTCGTTGGAGATCTGCTTGACCGCGCGGCCGATGTCGGGATCGTCGGCGAAGTGCTTGCGGAGCAGTTCCATCTGCTCGGAGGCGCGCTGCTCGGTGACCCTGCTGTGCGAGAGGTAGGTGACGATGTCCTGGACGGTGAGCCGCTCGTCGCGCTTGAGCTGCTCGTGCGCGAGTCCGATGCCGTTCTTCTCCAGGAGCATCGTGTAGTCGGTCTCCGGGGGGACCGGGACGGGGTCGAGGCCGCGCTTCTTCATCAGGGCGCTGAAGATCCGTCCGTGCTTGTCCTCGTCGGCGCCGTGGCGGGTGATCTTGGGTGCGAGGGCGCGTTCGTCGTCCGGGACGAGTGCGGCGATGCGGGCGTTCTCCCAGCCGCCCTGGGACTCGCCGCTCGCGGCGATGGAACAGAACAGGGCGAAGGACTCGTCGTTGGCGAGGATCTCCTGGAACAGACTCTTGGCCGAAAGCATCGTGGGCACCTCTTCCCGCGCGCGTGCGCGTGCTGCAGGACAGGATCCGCAGGTTTCCGCGAAGAACGAGTCAAGTGCGGCCTGAGGGGTGCTGCAACAGGTGTGCCGGACATCTCCGCCAAATGGAGGACGTGCGGGGACCGGTCCGGGACCGGTCCGAACGGTACGGCGTAACCGCCCGGGGGCCCGGCGCGTTGTGCCGCGTGACGGCCGTGGCGGGGAAGACCCCCGAGCCCCCACCACGGCCGCTGAACCTCAGGCGAGCCCGGACCGCTCCAGGGCCTGCGCGCCCGCCCGGAGCGAGGCGAGCCGCTCGTCGAGCGTGAAGCCCGCGGGGGCGAGGCTGAGGGTGGTCACACCGGCCGCGGCGTAGGCCTTCATCCGGTCGGCGATGCGGTCCACGGAACCGAGCAGGGTGGTGCTGTCGATGAGGTCCTGCGGAATGGCGGCCGCGGCGCCCTGCTTGTCGCCGGAGAGGTACTTCTCCTGGATCTCGGCGGCCTCCCGCTCGTACCCCATGCGCTGGGCGAGCTGGTTGTAGAAGTTCTGCTTGCGGCTGCCCATGCCGCCGACGTACAGGGCGGTGTAGGGGCGGAAGGTGTCGGCTAGCGCGGCGATGTCCTTGTCGTCGCCGACGGCGAGCGGCAGGGTCGGGCAGACGTCGAAGCCGTCGAGGGTCTTGCCGGCCTTCTCGCGGCCCGCGCGGAGGTACTGGATCGCCGTGTCCTCCAGGTGGTCCGCGGAGGGGAAGATCAGCAGGGCGCCGTCGGCGATCTCGCCGGTCTGCTCCAGGTTCTTCGGGCCGATGGCGGCGATGTAGAGCGGGATGTGCTCGCGCTGCGGGTGCACGGTCAGCTTGATCGGCTTGCCCGGGCCGCCGGGGAGGGGCAGGGTCCAGTGCTCGCCCTCGTACGACAGGCGCTCGCGGGTCATGGCCTTGCGGACGATCTCGACGTACTCGCGGGTGCGGGCGAGCGGCTTGTCGAACTTGACGCCGTACCAGCCCTCGGAGACCTGCGGGCCCGAGACGCCGAGGCCGAGGCGGAAGCGGCCACCGGAGAGGGAGTCGAGGGTGGCGGCGGTCATGGCGGTCATGGCCGGCTGGCGGGCCGGGATCTGGAAGATCGCGGAGCCGACGTCGATGCGCTCGGTCTGGGCGGCGACCCAGGTGAGCACGGTCGCGGCGTCGGAGCCGTAGGCCTCGGCGGCCCAGCAGACGGCGTATCCGAGCCGGTCGGCCTCCTGGGCGACGGCCAGATTGTCCGCGTCCATTCCGGCACCCCAGTAGCCGAGGTTGATACCGAGCTGCATGCCGCATCCCCTTACCGATCAGTAACTGCCTTGTCCGCAGACCATAGCGCGGGCGCGGCGGGCGCGGCATGCCCGGGGAAATCCGTCGCCCGCGGCCACCCACACGGCAGGTTCTGGCCAGTAATCTCGGCGTTCATGGAGCAGAGGCATCTCGGCCGCACCGGCCTGCGTGTGTCACGGATCGGGCTCGGCACCCTGACCTGGGGACGGGACACCGACGAGCACGACGCCGCGGACCTGATGAAGACGTTCTGGGAAGCGGGCGGGACCCTCGTCGACACCGCGGACGTGTACGGCGACGGGGAGGCCGAGTACCTGCTCGGCCGGCTGATGGACGGCCTCGTGCCCCGGCGGGACCTCGTCATCTCGACCAAGGCCGGAAGCGTGCCCGACCCCGACCGCCGCTTCGACGGCTCCCGCGGCCACCTGCTCACCGCGCTGGACGCCTCGCTCTCCCGGCTCGGCACCGACTACGTCGACCTGTGGCATGTGCACGCCTTCGACCCGGACACCCCGCTGGAGGAGACCCTCCAGGCCCTGGACATGGCCGTCGCCAGCGGGCGGGCCCGCTACGCCGCCGTCTCCAACTTCTGCGGCTGGCAACTGGCCAAGGCCGCGACCTGGCAGCTGGCCGCCCCCGGCACCCGGACCCGGCTGGCCGGGACGCAGCTGGAGTACTCGCTGCTCCAGCGCGGCATAGAGCGCGAGGTCCTGCCGGCCGCGCTGGACCTGGGCATCGGACTGCTGCCGTCCTCGCCGCTCGGGCGGGGTGTGCTGACGGGCAAGTACCGGGGCGACACGACCCCGCCGGACTCGCGCGGCGCCTCGGAGCACTTCGCGCCGTTCGTCGCGCCCTACCTCGACGACACGGCGAGCCGCATCGTGGACGCCGTGACGACCGCGGCCGACGGGCTGGCGGTGACACCGCTCCAGGTCGCGCTGGCCTGGGTCCGCGACCGGCCGGGCGTGGCCGCTCCGGTGGTCGGCGCGCGCAACGCGCAGCAGCTCACGGCGGCGTTGTCAGTGGAGACCCTTAGTCTTCCTGACGAGATCTGCCGGGCGCTCGACGATGTGTCGGCGCCCGTGCACCGCTATCCCGATCACGACTGGAGCACGCTGTGAGCACGGAGCCCGAGACCACGGAGGACGCCGAGCCGGGGACGCCGGGCGCCGAGACCACTCCGGCCGGTGCCGACGCGGGCGAGAGCGGTGAAGCCGGCGCCGGACAGCTGTCCGAGGCCGAGGCCGAGCTGCGCGCCCAGCAGGTCGAGCGGGAGCGCATCGCGCAGCGGAAGGCCGAGAAGAAGGCGCCCATCGAGGCCGGCGCCAAGCTGAGCGGCAAGGCCGCCGATCTGCTCGCGGCCGTGCGGGCCGTGGAGAGCGGCGAGAAGCCCGCGGCCACGGTGTTCGCCGAACCCGAGCCCGCCCCCCGGCGCTCCGCCCCGGAGCCGGTGCGGCGCCCGCAGCCGGTGGCGGCAGAGGCCGTCACCGCGTCGGCCGCCCCCGCACCCGAGGCGGTGCAGGCCGTGCGGCGGGTGCTCACCGAGGGCGGCGCCCCGGAGACGCTCGCACCGCAGGCGGCCGCGGCGCTCGGCGAGGGCGCGGACGAGCTGCTGCGGGCCGACCCCTGGCAGTTGCTGCGGGTCGCCGGCGTGCGGCCCGAGCAGGCCGACGGGTTCGCGCGGGCGCTGCTCGGCGCCGAGTGCGGACCGGACGACGAACGGCGGGGCCGGGCCGTCACCGTCTGGCTCCTGGAGCAGGCGGCGCTGGCAGGGCACACCGCCCTGGAGATGCCGGCGCTCCTCGCGGCCCTGGCCCAGCGGAACGTGCCGGACCCGGACAGCGCCGTGCAGGACGCGATCGCGGAGGGCGAGGCGCTGGTCTTCCAGGACGCCCTGGAGGAGCCCGGCGCTGCGGCCCCGGCGGAGGAGGACGGCGCGGACGAGGAGCGCCCGGTCCGGGTCCTGGTCGGGCTGGAGCGGTACGCGCTGGCGGAGGAGAGCCTGGCCGACGGTCTGGCCCGGCTGGTCAACTCGGTTCCCAAGCAGGACGGCTCGGCCGAGGAGTGGGAGCGGGCCGCCGCCATGGTCCAGGGGTCGACGGCGGAGCTGATCCGGGCGGTCGCCGGCCACGGCCTGGTGCTGCACACCGGCGGGGAGGCGTCCCTCGCGGAGCCGGCCGCGCTGCTCACGGCCGCGCGTTCCCTCGGGCTGCGGGCCTGGGCGGCCACCCACAGCCCGGTCGGCCGCGACCGCTTCGCCGCGCTGCTGCGGCGGTCCGGCCAGACGGCGGACGCCCCCGAGCGGACCGACGAGGCGACCACCGCCGACTCCCCCGTCGCCACCGTCTCCGGGCTCCTGGCCGGTCTCGAAGGGCCGGGCCGGGACGCCGACGGGGCCCTGGACGTCGATCTGCTCGTCGTCCTCGACGCGCCGCAGCTGGACGTCGAGACGGCGGCGCTGCTGACGGAGTCCCTGCCGGACGGGGCGCGGCTGGTGCTGGCCGGGGATCCGGCGGTGCTGTGGTCCGTGGGCCCGGGGCGGGTGTTCGCGGATCTGCTCGCGGCGCGGATCTGCCCGCAGGTCGCCTCGCGGCTGCCGGATCCCGGGCCGCTGGGCGAGCTGGTCTCCGGCATCGGGGCCGGCGAGCTGAACCAGGTCGAGGCCCCCGGCAAGGAGGTCGTGATCGTGCCGGTCCGGGACGCGGGCGAGGCCGTGCACCGCACGGTGCAGCTCGTCGTGGACTCCGTGCCGCGGGCGATCGGCGTACCGGCCGAGGAGACGCAGGTGATCACGCCGGGACACGGCGGTGCCGTCGGCACGCGCGCGCTCAACGCCGCGCTCAAGGAACGCCTCAACCCGGGCCCGGGCCGCTTCGGCGGCTTCGACCCCGGTGACCGGATCGTCCACTCCCCCGTCCCGGGGAGGGCGCTGCCGGGCCGTGTGGTGAAGGCGGACGCCGAGGGGCTGCACCTGTCGTGCGCCGGCGAGAGCGTCGTCGTCCCGAAGGAGCGGGTGGAGCACTCCGTGCGGCACGGGTGGGCCATGACCGCGCACCAGGCGGTGGGCAGCCGGTGGCCCGCGGTGGTCGTGGTGCTGCCGGGCGACGCCGCGCAGGCCCTCAGCCGGCCGTGGGTGTACACGGCGTTCGGGCGGGCCGACCGTCATCTGTCCGTCGTGCACGGCGTGGAACAGGCGCTGCCCAGGGCGGTGGCCGAGGTTCCGGCGAAGCCCCGGACGACCCGGCTGCCGGTCCTGCTCGCGCCGCAGGTCGCCGGAGAGTGACGACGGCGGCTCCGACCTGAGGCGGGCCGCGCTGACGGCCGCCGAGCTCGCCACGCTCACCGGCC
>NZ_JBEYZD010000140.1:0-8602 GCF_040645895.1 Streptomyces olindensis
ACCGCGGTGGCCACCATCATCCTGCTGTTCCTGGCGCTGCCCATCGTCGTCATCCTCGTCACCTCCTTCAGCAACAACGCCTTCGCCTCCTTCCCGCCGGAGACGTGGACGCTGAACTGGTACAAGGCCCTGTTCGCCGACGGCAGCAAATGGCCGGCCGCGCTGTCGCTGAGTGCCCTGATCGCGGCGTTGAGCACCGTGTTCTCCCTGATCATCGGGGTGACCGCGGCGACGGCCCTGGTCCGCAGCGAACTCCCCCTGCGCTCCGCCGTTTTCGCGCTGGTCCTCGGACCGCTGGTCATCCCGCAGATCGTCACCGCACTGGGTCTGTTCCTGTTCTTCGAGCCGGCCGCGATGCTGGGCAGCCCGATCGCCATCGCGCTGGGCCACACGGTGCTCGCCTCACCCATCGCGGTGCTGATCCTGATCGCGACGCTGCGCGGCATCGACGAACGCCTCGAGGACGCCGCCGCCAGCATGGGCGCCGGCCGCCTCACCATCGCAAGGAAGATCACCTTCCCTCTGGCGGCCCCCGGGATGATCGCGGCGGCGATCTTCTCCTTCATCACCAGCTTCGACGAGTTCTACATCGCCCAGTTCCTCTCCTCGGTCGACACCGTCACCCTGCCGGTGCAGGTCTACAACTCGCTCACCTTCGAGATCGACCCGAGCGTGACCGCGGTCAGCGCGATCCTCATCGCCTTCGCCATCCTCGCCCTGGGCTTGGTGGCCCTGGTGCGCTGGCTGGGCTCGGGGCGACAGGACTCCCTGCTCTCGGTCGAGAACACGGTCGGCGTCGCCAACCCCGGAGGCGAGGCCGTATGACCACCACCGCCGCCGCTCAGCTGACCGCGGCCACCGCTCAGCGGCACCTGCTGCTGCACATGACCGCCAACGGATCGCTCGGCGACCAGGGCGAAGACCTCCTCGTCGTCCAGCGAGGGGAGGGCCCGTACGTCGAGGACGCGGACGGCAGGCGCTACATCGACGGCCTGTCGGGGCTGTACTGCTGCCAGCTCGGTTACTCCTACGGCGGTGAGTTCGCCGAGGCAGCCGAACGGCAACTGCGTGAACTCTGCTACAGCCCGCTGTGGACAGGGTCCGCGCACCCCACGGCCATCGAACTCGCCGAGCGGCTGTCCCGGATCGCCCCCGTCGACATCGAGCACACCTTCTTCTCGAGCGGCGGCGCCGAAGCCGTCGAGACCGCCTGGAAGATCGCCCGCCGCTACCACGCCCTGCGCGGGGAGCCGGGCCGCACCAAGGCGATCGCCCGGCGCGGCGCCTACCACGGCCTGACCATCGGCACCCTGTCGTTCAACGACGACCCCGGCCTCACGGAGCCGTACGGCCCGCCGGCGATCGACACCCGGTTCGTGTCGAACACCAACCGCCGCGGCCTCGCACCGGAGTTCGCGGACGACGAGGTGTACACGGCATGGCTGCTCGCGGAGTTGGAGGCCGCGATCCTGACCGAAGGCCCGGAGACCGTCGCGATGCTCATCGCGGAGCCGGTGCAGAACCGGGGTGGCTGCATCACCCCGCCCCAGGGCTACTGGCAGGGGTTGCGGGCGCTGGCCGACCGGTACGGCTTCCTGCTCGTCGCCGACGAGGTCATCACGGCCTTCGGCCGGATCGGCGAGTGGTTCGGCGGGGACCGCTACGGCGCCCGCCCGGACATGGTCACCGTCGCCAAGGGCATCACGGCCGGATACGCCCCCCTGGGCGCGACCCTGGTCGGCACCAAGGTCACGGAGGTCATCAACCGGCCCGGCGCGATCCTCAACCACGGTTACACCTTCGCCGGGCACCCGCTGAGCACGGCCATCGCCCTGCGCAACCTGGAGATCATGGAGCGGGACCGCATCCTGGACAACGTCCGCGGTCTCCAGGGCGACCTGGCCAAGCGCATGGCGGCCCTCAAGGACCTGCCGATCGTCGGCGACGTCCGCGGCACCGGGTTCTTCTACTCCTGCGAACTCGTCGGCGACCTCGACGACGGCGCCTTCAGCGCCAAGGCCCGAAGCGAGCTGATCGGCGACCTGATCCCGCGTCGGCTGCGCGAGGCCGGCCTGCTGGCCCGCGTCTACAACCGCTCCGCGCCGCTGGTTCAAATCGCGCCACCGCTGATCAGCGACCGCCCTCTCCTCGACCGTATCGCCGCGATCATCGCGGGCGTCCTCGCCGAGGCCTCGGCCCGCATCTGATCCACCCTCTTGGAAAGGATCCACATGTACTCCATCGGTCCGCTGACCGTCGCCCCCGGCGAGCGCGCCCACGGCCTCATCCCGGTCGGCACCAGCAGCTACGGCGTGGAGCTCGGCATTCCGCTGATCGTCGTCAACGGCGCCCACGACGGCCCCGTCCTGTGCGTGGACGCGGGCGTGCACGGCGACGAGTACGACGGCCAGGAAGCCATCCGCCGCGTTCTCGCCGAGATCGACCCGGCCACCCTGCGCGGCACCGTCGTCGGCATCCCCTGCCTCAACACCCCGGCCTTCGAGGCCGCAGCCCGCGCCAGCGGCATCGACCACCTCAACCTCAACCGGATCTTCCCGGGCGACGCCGAGGGCTCGTACTCGCAGCGTCTGGCCGCCACCTTCGTCGAGCAGGTCGTGCCGGCCGTCGACGCCGTGGTCGACCTGCACACCGGCGGCGCCTACGGCGAGATCGCCCCCCTCGTCATCCTCCAGGGCGGGTACGAGAACCTGGCGACGGACCTCGCCCTCGCCGCCGGACACGAGCTGGTCTGGAAGGGCGGCAAGTGGGGCGGCACGGTCCGCCACCCCGTCCTCGAAGCCGGCAAGCCCGCCATCACCATCGAGTGCGGCGGCGCCACCTACCGCGAGACCAACGTCGAGCACCACATGAGCTCGATCCGCAACATCCTGCGCAGCCTCGGCATGATCGACGGCGAGGCGCGGCTGCGGGACACCTACACGACGGTCTCCGGCACCTTCGCCCGGTCCGCCTCCGGCGGCTTCTTCGTCGCGCGCGCCGAGCCGGGGGAGACCTGCAAGGAAGGCGACCTGATCGCCACCATCACCGACCACTACGGCACCACGCTGGAAGAGGTCGTCGCGCCGCAGGACGGCATCGTGCTCTGGGTCCGCCGGATCCGCACGGTCCGCCCGGGCGACGAGGTCGTCATCTTCGGCGAGGTGCTGGGGGAGATCCAGCCATGAGCGACGAACCGCAGCTGACCGACATGCAGCTGACCGAGTTGCTGATCGACGGCAAGCACCTCCCCGCCGCCGACGGACGCTCCTTCACCGTCCTCGACCCGTCGAACGACACGGCCATCGCCCAGGTGGCGCTGGGCGGCAAGGCGGACGTGGACCAGGCGGTCGCCGCCGCGCGCGCGGCCTTCACCGCTCCCGAGTGGGCCGGGCTGCGTGCCGCCGACCGGGGGCGCATCCTGTACCGGATCGCGGAGGCCATCCGCTACCAGGGTGAACGGCTGGCCCGCCTGGAGAGCCAGGACGTCGGCAAGCCGCTGCGCCAGGCGAAGGCGGATGTCGAAGCGGCGGCCCGCTACTTCGAGTTCTACGCGGGCGTCGCCGACAAGCTCGGCGGCTCGACGGTCCCGCTCGGCCCCGGTCTGCTCGACTACACCGTCCGCGAGCCGATCGGCGTCTCCGGCCACATCATCCCGTTCAACTACCCGCTGCAGAACACCGCGCGGGGCTCCGCCCCGGCGCTGGCGGCGGGCTGCACCGTGGTGCTCAAGCCGTCGCCCGAGGCGCCGCTGACCCCGCTGGAGATCGGCAGGATCGCCCTGGAGTGCGGCCTGCCGCCGGGCGTCCTCAACGTCGTCCCCGGTGACGGCGAGACCGGCGCGGCCCTCGCCGGGCACCCGGACATCGACCAGGTCACCTTCACCGGCTCGGTGGCGACCGGCATCAAGGTCGCCCAGGCGGCCGCAGCCAACGTGGTCCCCTCGGTCACGGAGCTGGGCGGCAAGTCCCCGGTCATCGTCTTCGCCGACGCCGACTTCGACGCCGCGCTCGGCGCCGTCGCCGCCTCCGCGTTCGGCAACGCCGGGCAGACCTGCTCGGCCGGCACCCGGCTGCTCCTCCAGCGCGGCGCCGAGGAGTTCCTGGACAAGCTCGTCGCGCACGCCGCCTCCCTCAGCATCGGCCCCGGGCTCAGCGACCCGGACGTCGGCCCCCTCGTCGCCGCACGGCAGCGGGACCGGGTCCTCGGCTACCTGGAACTGGCCCGCGAGGAAGGCGCCGTGGCACGGGCCGGCGGAGGCGCCCCCACCGACCCGGAGCTGGCCGACGGCTACTACGTCCAGCCGACCGTCCTCACCGGACTGGACAACCAGGCCCGGTGCGCCCGCGAGGAGATCTTCGGCCCCGTCGTCACGGTCATCGAGTTCGACGACGCGGACGAGGCACTGGAGATCGCCAACGACAGTCCGTACGGCCTGGCCTCGTACGTGTGGACCCGCGACATCGACAAGGCGATGCGGCTGGCCGAGGGCATCCGGGCCGGCCAGGTGTATGTCAACGCCACCGGCGTCGGCACCGGAGTGGAGCTGCCCTTCGGCGGCTACAAGCACAGCGGCTGGGGCCGGGAGAAGGGCCTCGAAGGTCTGGGCAGCTACCTGCAGACCAAGAACGTCTGCATCGGGTTCGGGAACCGGTCATGAGATACCGCACGCTCGGTGAGCGCGGCCCGACCGTCTCGGTGGTCGGCGTGGGCGGCAACAACTTCGGCGCCCGCCTCGACGAGGACGGCACGAAGGCCGTCGTCCACGCCGCCCTCGACGCCGGGATCACCCTGTTCGACACCGCCGACATGTACGGCGGGTCCGGGGAACGGGGCGGCTCCCGCGGCGACGGGGAACGGCTCCTCGGGGCCGCGCTCAAGGGCAGCCGGGACCACGTGGTGCTGGCCACCAAGTTCGGCATGGAGATGAGCCGGGACGCCGACCTGTACGGCCCGCGTGGGTCCCGCGCCTACCTCCGCTACGCGGTGGAGGCGTCCCTGCGCCGGCTCGGCACCGACCGGATCGACCTGTACCAGTACCACGAACCGGACGGCGTCACGCCGCTGGAGGAGACGGTCGCCGCGCTCCAGGAGCTGGTCCACGAGGGCAAGATCCGGTACATCGGCTGCTCCAACCTCCCGGCCGAGCAGATCACGGACGGCTTCGTCTCCACGCAGGCGCGCTACCACCTGCTGGACCGCGGTGCGGAACGGGACCTGATCCCGGCCTGCCTGCGCCACGGCGTCGGTCTGCTGCCGTACTACCCGCTGGCCAACGGCCTGCTCAGCGGCAAGTACCGCCGCGGCGAGCGGCCCCCGCCCGGCAGCCGGCTGTCCTGGCGGCAGGGCTGGCTCACCGACGCTGCCCTCGACAAGGTCGAGGCGCTCACCGAGTACGGCGCCGAACGCGGCCTGACCCTCCTCCAGGTCGCGGTCGGCGCACTGGCGGCCCTCCCCGCCGTCGGCTCCGTCATCTGCGGAGCCATGACACCTCAACAGGTCACCGCCAACGCGGCGGCGGCCGACTGGATACCGAGCCCGGCCGACCTGGCCGTACTGGACGCGATCGTCACCCCCGGCGAACGCGTCGTCTGAAGCCCCCACCCCTGTTTGAAGAACCGCGAGAGCAAGGCTGGACACCATGCGAGAGATCGTCACCTTCGACGCCTACGCCACCCTGATCAACTTCGAGCTCGGTCCCACCACCCTGAAGGTCCTGGAGGACCGGCTCGATCTGGACAACCTGGATGTCGACGAGTTCCTCGACGACTTCCGCGTCATGCGCTTCCAGGCCGTGCTGGAGGCGTACCGCCCTTACCACGAGGTCCTGCACTCCAGTCTGCGCAACGCCATGCGCCTGCACGGCCTGGAGTACCGCGAGACCGACGGCGAGGCCCTCGTGGACGCCGTCCCCACCTTCGGCCCCTGGCCGGAGGTCCCGGAGGCCCTGCGGAAGCTGAAGACCAAGTACGAGATCGCCATCATCTCCAACTCCGACGACAACCTGATCGCGCGGAACGTCGAGAACATCGGCGTGGATTTCGACTACGTCATCACCGCCCAGCAGGCCGGTGCCTACAAGCCGGACCGCCAGACCTTCAAGCACGCCTTCCGGACCATGGGTGTCGAGTCGTCGCAGGTCATCCACGTCGCCCAGGGCTGGGAGTACGACCACATCCCGACCCGCGACCTGGGTCTGAAGCGCCGGGTGTGGATCAACCGCTACGGCCGCAAGGGCAGCGCCGACTACCAGCCGTACGACGAGCTGCCCGACCTGTCGGGCCTGCCGAAGCTCCTCGGCTGCTGACCCGCGGCGCACCGGCGACACAGGACTGAAAGAACTCAGAGGACGCACGCCATGAAGCAGATCCCCTACTGGATGGACACAGCCCCCGCCCTGCCCGACCGTTCCGGGAAGGACCTGCCCGACGAGGCGGATGTGGTGGTGATCGGTGGCGGCCTCACCGGCCTGTCCACCGCTTACCACGCCGCCCGCAAGGGCGCCCGGGTCGTCCTCGTCGAGAAGGACCAGGTCGGTTCGGGCGCCTCCGGGCGCAACGGCAGCCACTGCAACCCCGGCATCACCATCAGCCCGGCCCAGGCCCGCCAGCGCTACGGGCAGGAGCGCGCCCGCGAGCTCTACGACGCGTTCCGCGACGCTGTGGACGTCGTCGAGGAGATCGCGGTCAAGGAGAAGATCGACTGCGACTTCCACCGTGCCGGGCGCCTCGGCTTGGTCTGCAAGCCCAAGCACCTCGAGGGCATGCACGCCAAGCAGCGCGACCTGGCCGAGAACTTCGGCCACGAGACGGTCGTCCTGAGCAAGAGCGAGCTGCGCGCCGAGCTGGGCTCGGACCACTACCACGGCGCCCTGCTCGACCCGCTCGGCGCGGCCCTGCACGTGGGCAAGTTCGTCGTTGGCCTGGCGGACGCCGCCGAGCGTGCCGGTGCCGAGATCCACGAGCGCAACGCCGCCACCGGCCTCACCCGCCTCCCCGGCGGCGGCTTCGTGGTGGAGACCATGCGCGGCACCATCCGTGCCAAGCAGGTCATGGCGGCGACGGACGCCTACACCGACCAGTCGATGCCGTGGTTCCGCAAGCGGCTGATCAACGTCGGCAGCTTCATCATCGTCACCGAGCCGCTGGGGGAGGCGCGCGCCAAGGAGCTCATCCCCAACGGCCGCCTGCTGGTCGCCCACAAGAACGTCGGCAACTACATCCGTCTCACCCCCGACAACCGCCTCGCCTTCGGCGGCCGGGCCCGCTTCGCCCCGTCCAACCCGGCGTCCGACGTCAAGAGCGGTGACATCCTCAAGCGGGAGATGACGGAGATCTTCCCGCAGCTGGCGGGGGTGCGCATCGACTACGTGTGGGGTGGCATGGTCGGCTTCTCCTGGGACCGCATTCCGCACGCGGGCGAGGAGAACGGCCTGTACTACTCCATGGGTTACTGCGGTCACGGCGTGCAGATGGCCACCTACATGGGCCGCGCCGTCGCCGAGATGATGGACGGCAAGCCCGAGGCCAACCCGATGCGCGGCTTCGGCTTCCCGAAGGTGCCCGTCCCCTTCTACAACGGCACACCCTGGTTCCTGCCGTTCGGCGGCGCCTACTACAAGGCGAAGGACCGTCTGCTCTGAGCAGGCGCCGACATCGGTGACACACCGGGGGCCTTCCCACAGCCGTGCGGGAGGCCCCCGCGATGTCCTCTGAGAGAAGGCCGTACATCCATGACCGCCGTCACCCGTGGCGAACACGATCTGCTGGGCGACCGTGACGTTCCCGCCGACGCCTACTGGGGTGTGCACACCCTGCGGGCCACGGAGAACTTCCCGATCACGGGCATGCCCATCTCCGCCTATCCGCACCTGATCGACGCTCTCGCGGCCGTCAAGGAGGCCGCCGCCCTGGCCAACGAGGAGCTGGGGCTGCTGGATCCGAAGAAGGCCGGCGCGATCGTCGCGGCCTGCCGGGAGATCCGTTCCGGCAAGCTGCACGACCAGTTCGTGGTCGACGTCGTCCAGGGTGGGGCGGGCACCTCGACGAACATGAACGCCAACGAGGTCGTCGCGAACCGGGCGTTGGAGCTGCTGGGCCACGCGAAGGGCGAGTACCGGTACCTGCACCCCAACGAGGACGTCAACCTCGGGCAGTCGACGAACGACGTCTATCCGACCGCCGTGAAGATCGCGACGGTGTTCGCGGTGCGAGGCCTGCTCAGGGCGATGGCGGTGCTTCAGGACTCCTTCGCCCGCAAGGCGCTCGAGTTCCGTGACGTGCTCAAGATGGGCCGCACGCAGTTGCAGGACGCGGTGCCGATGACGCTGGGTCAGGAGTTCTCCGCGTACGCCGTGATGATCGAGGAGGACCGCTCCCGGCTGGCCGAGGCGGTGGAGTTGATCCATGAGATCAACCTGGGTGCCACGGCCATCGGCACCGGCCTGAACGCCCACGCCGGATATGCCGAGGCGGCCCGCCGTCACCTCGCGGCCATCACCGGCCTGCCCCTGGTGACGGCGGCGAACCTGGTGGAGGCGACGCAGGACTGCGGGGCGTTCGTGCAGATGTCGGGTGTGCTCAAGCGGATCGCGGTCAAGCTGTCC
>NZ_JBEYZD010000141.1:0-8149 GCF_040645895.1 Streptomyces olindensis
GGACAGCTTGACCGCGATCCGCTTGAGCACACCCGACATCTGCACGAACGCCCCGCAGTCCTGCGTCGCCTCCACCAGGTTCGCCGCCGTCACCAACGGCAGGCCGGTGATGGCCGCGAGGTGACGGCGGGCCGCCTCGGCATATCCGGCAGGCGCGTTGAGACCGGTGCCGATGGCCGTGGCACCCAGGTTGATCTCATGGATCAACTCCACCGCCTCGGCAAGACGTGACCGGTCCTCGTCCAGCATGACCGCGTATGCGGAGAACTCCTGACCCAGCGTCATCGGCACCGCGTCCTGCAACTGTGTACGGCCCATCTTGAGCACGTCACGGAACTCGACGGCCTTGCCCGCGAACGCGTCCTGCAGCACAGTCATCGCGTCGAGCAACCCGCGCACCGCGAACACCGTCGCGATCTTGACTGCCGTCGGATAGACGTCATTGGTGGACTGGCCGAGGTTGACGTCCTCGTTGGGGTGCAGGTATCGGTACTCGCCCTTCGCGTGGCCCAGCAGCTCCAACGCCCGGTTCGCGACGACCTCGTTGGCGTTCATGTTCGTCGAGGTGCCCGCCCCGCCCTGGACGACATCGACCACGAACTGGTCGTGCAGCATGCCGTCGCGGATCTCCCGGCAGGCCGCGACGATCGCGGCGGCCTTCTTCGGATCCAGCAGCCCCAGCTCCTCGTTGGCCAGGGCCGCGGCCTCCTTCACGGCCGCGAGAGCGTCGATCAGATGCGGATAGGCGGAGATGGGCATGCCCGTGATCGGGAAGTTCTCCGTGGCCCGCAGGGTGTGCACACCCCAGTAGGCGTCGGCGGGAACGTCACGGTCGCCGAGGAGATCGTGTTCGGAGCGGGTGACGGCGGTCATGAGGGTGAGGGTCCTCTTTCTGAGGGAAGTGAGGGTGGGTGTGCGCCCCTTCAGGGGCGCGGGGAACTGCGCGATCAGCCGCAGGGGACCCGCGGCCGCCGGACGGGAGAACCCGGCACGTCGTCAGGCGCGGGCCGCACCGGCGAGCGGCTCCAGCGAACGGACGGGCCGCACCCGCCCGACCTCCCGGCCACCGCCCAGCAACGGCTCGCCCTGGAACTCGGTGAGCAGCTCCGGGTCGACGCCCGCCCGGGCCAACGCCGCAGCGGTCACCGGCACACGGGCCCGGTTGGCACCGTCCGCGATCTTCACCGCGACGGCCCGCCCATCGGCCAGCGCAGCGACCTGCACGCCCTCGAAACCGTCCTTGGACAACAACCCCGGCACGGCCCGCATCAGCGCGGCGACGTCCCGCCCGGAGCCGGACGCCATCTCCGCGTGCTCGCGCATCGCGTCGGCGACCCGGGCCTCGGGCGTGCCCGGCGCGGCGGTGGTGATCCGGGCGGCGGCGCGGGCGAGGCCGTGCAGGGAGACGGAGAACAGGGGCGCGCCGCAGCCGTCGACGGTGACACGGGCGATGCGCTGCCCGGTCAGGTCCTCGACGATCTCGGCGATCGCCTGCTGGAGGGGGTGGCCGGGATCGAGGTAGTCCTCCAGGGACCAGCCGTTGAGCGTGCAGGTGTAGAGCATGGCCGCGTGCTTGCCGGAGCAGTTCTGGGCGAGCCGTGAGGGCAGCCGGCCCTCGCGCACCCAGTGGTCCCGGACGACCGGGTCGAACGGCAGGTCCGGGACGTTGCGCAGGTGGTCCTCGGTGAGTCCGGCGAGTTCGAGGATGCGCCGGGTGCCGGCGAGGTGGCGTTCCTCGCCGGAGTGGCTGGCCGCGGTCAGCGACAGCAGCTCGCCGTGGAGCGGGAGCCCCGCCCGGGCCATGGCCACGGCCTGGACGGGCTTCAGGGCGGAGCGGGGGTAGAAGGCGGCCTCGATGTCCCCGATCTGGAGCTGGACCTCTCCGTCGGCGCCGAGGACGACGACGGAGCCGTAGTGGATGCCTTCGACCATTCCGCCGCGTATGAGGTGGGCGACGGGGGCGTGGACGGGTTCACGGACCAGGGGTGCGTCCGCGAGGGAACTGCTGTACATCACTGCCTGCTTCTGGAGCGGCGCGTCTCTCACGCGTCGGCTCCGGTCGTGGACTTGCGCGCGATACGGCCGCGGATGCCGAACCATCCGGCGACCAGGGCTCCGACGATCAGCGGCAGGCAGAGCACGGTGGTGCGTCCCGCGCCGCCGTCGGCGTACATGAGGACCAGGACGGAGGCGAGGAACGCCAGCGTCACGATCTCGGTCCAGGGGGAGCCCGGCAGTCGGTAGCCGGGGCGAGTGAGCTCGCCCTTCTGGGTCTTCTGCCAGAAGAGGAGGTGACAGACCATGATCATGCCCCAGGTGGCGAGGATGCCGATCGCGGCGAAGTTCAGCACGATCTCGAACGCCTCGGCGGGCACGACGAAGTTGAGGCCGACGCCCAGGACGCAGACGCCGCTGGTGAGCAGGATGCCGCCGTAGGGGACCTGGCTGCGGCTCATCACGGAGGTGAACTTCGGCGCGGATCCGGCCATGGCCATGGAGCGCAGGATGCGGCCGGTGGAGTACAGGCCGGAGTTGAGGGAGGACATCGCGGCGGTGAGCACGACGAGGTTCATCACGCCGCCGGCCGCGGGGACGCCGATGTTGGACAGCACCGTGACGAAGGGGCTCTCCCCGGCCGTGTACTTGTTCCAGGGCAGCAGCATCGACAGCAGGACGACCGAGCCGACGTAGAACAGGCCGACGCGCCACATGATCGAGTTGATCGCCTTCGGCATGATCTTCTCGGGGTTCTCGGTCTCACCGGCCGCGACGCCGACCAGCTCGACGGAGGCGTAGGCGAAGACGACGCCCTGGATGATGAGCAGCATGGGCAGCAGGCCGTGCGGGAAGACGCCGCCGCTGTCGCTGATCAGCGAGGGGCCGGGGCTGTGGCCGTCGACGGGGTGCTGGGTGACCAGCAGGAAGATGCCGATGCACATGAAGACGACGAGCGCGCCGACCTTGATGATCGCGAACCAGAACTCCAGCTCGCCGAAGATCTTCACCGAGATCAGGTTCACGGTGAGGACCACCGCGAGGGCGATCAGGGCGATCACCCACTGCGGGATGTCGGAGAACATGCCCCAGTAGTGGGTGTAGGTGGCGACGGCGGTGATGTCGGCGATGCCGGTGGTCGCCCAGTTGAGGAAGTACATCCAGCCGGCGGTGTAGGCGCCCTTCTCCCCCATGAACTCGCGGGCGTACGACACGAAGGCGCCGGAGGAGGGCCGGTAGAGCACGAGTTCGCCGAGGGCGCGGACGACGAGGAAGGCGAAGAGGCCGCAGACCGCATAGGCGATGAAGAGGGAGGGGCCGGCGTCGGCGAGGCGGCCGCCGGCGCCGAGGAACAGGCCGGTGCCGATGGCGCCGCCGATGGCGATCATGTTGACGTGCCGGGACTTCAGGGACTTGCTGTAGCCCGCGTCTCCGGCGTCGACATGGGTGGAACGTTTCTGCACATCGTCGTGCAGGGACTGCTCGCTCACGCCTCGGTTCCGCCTTCCATGGGGGTTTCCGTGGGGGTCTCCGTGCGCGGGGAGCGCACGATGTCGGTGAGGGTCGTCTCGACGCGGTCGAGGTGGTGGGCCATGGCCTCCACGGCGTCGTTCTCCGAACCGTCGATCAGGGCCTCGACGATCGCCCGGTGCTCGCGGTTGGACTGCTCGCGGCGGCCGCCCAGCTCGTTGAGGAAGGCCGACTGGCGGGCCAGCGCGTCCCGGATCTCCTCGATGACCCGGCGGAAGACCGGGTTCTGGGCGGCCTCGGCCACGGCGAGGTGGAACAGCGTGTCCATCGCGACCCACGCGGTGGTGTCCGTCTCCCGCTCCATCCGGTCCAGCAGGTGGGCCAGGTGGTCGAGGTTCTCCGGGGTGCGGCGCCGGGCCGCGTACCCGGCGACCGGGATCTCCACGTGCCGGCGCACCTCCAGCAGGTCGCTGGCCGCGTAGTCGCCGAAGGTGGGGTCCTCGACGGTGCTGGCGACGACGAAGGTGCCCTTGCCGGTCCGGGACACGGTCAGACCCATGGTCTGCAGCGCGCGCAGCGCCTCGCGCAGCACGGGCCGGGACACCTCGAGGGTGCGGCACAGCTCCGCTTCGGAGGGGAGCTTGTCGCCGATGGCGTACTCGCCGCGCTCGATCGCACCGCGCAGGTACGCCAGCACCGCTTCCATGGCACTGACGCGTCGCACGGGCTGTCCGGCTGTCCGGCTGTCTGACAGGTTCACGGGAGAGATACTCCGGGCGATCGGCTGGTGCTGTCAAGGGCTGAAGCGCCCCCGAAGGGGCGCGGGGAACTGCGCGGCCGGCCACGACGACGTCGCAGACGGACGACGGCTCCTCCGGCCCTCAGCTGTGGAGCACCCCCGCTCCGAGCAGCCCGAACAGCAGCGTTCCCACCACGATCCGGTAGATCACGAACGCGTTGAAGGAGTGCTTGGCGACGAACTTCAGCAGCCAGGCGATGGAGGCGTAAGCCACGGCGAAGGACACGACCGTGCCGACGGCGAGCGGGGCGGCGCCCACCCCGGTGCCCAGCGCGTCCTTGAGCTCGTAGAGGCCGGCACCGGTGAGCGCGGGGATGCCGAGGAAGAAGGAGAGCCGGGTGGCGGCGACGCGGTCGAGGTCGAGGACGAGCGCGGTGGACATGGTGGCGCCGGAGCGGGAGAAGCCGGGGAAGAGCAGGGCGAGGATCTGGGAGCTGCCGACGAGCATCGCGTCCTT
Source organism: Streptomyces olindensis (assembly GCF_040645895.1). NCBI lineage: Bacteria > Bacillati > Actinomycetota > Actinomycetes > Kitasatosporales > Streptomycetaceae > Streptomyces > Streptomyces olindensis. Next base: position 4,722 of record NZ_JBEYZD010000141.1, read on the forward strand.
GAACGAGGTGTCGTCCTCTCCGCGCTTGTGCCGGCCCATCTGGTCCGCCGCCCACATCACGCCGCTGCCGACGATCAGTGAGCCGGCCACCACCCACAGCGAGGCGAGCGGGCCCTCGATGAGCGGTTTCGCCGCGAGCCCCACGGCGACGATCGGGATGGTGGCGCAGATGACCCACCACGCGAACTTGTAGTCGTGGTGGTACCGCTCCTCGCGGTGGCGCAGGCCCCGCCCCCAGGCCGAGAGGATCCGCACGATGTCCTTGAGGAAGTACACGAGCACCGCGGCGATCGCGCCGACCTGGATGACGGCCGAGAACCCGACCACGGCCTTGTCGTCGACCGGGATGCCCATGAGCCCCTCGGCGATCTTCAGATGGCCGGTGGAGGAGACGGGCAGGAACTCGGTCACCCCCTCGACGGCTCCGAGGACGACGGCCTGACCGACGCTGATGACGCTCATGGGATCCAGTTCTGCTCAAAGGGGGCGGGCGCGGAGGGGTCAGTCTTACTACACCCGGGCGAGTACGGCTCTCACGTACGCGCCCCGCACCCGCCGCTCACATGCGCGCGAGCGCGGCTCCCGCGAACGCCGCCGCGAGACCGGCGGCCACACTCGCCGCCACGTTGACGGCGGCGTGGAGACGGGCCCCCGTCTCGGTCAGCCGCAGCGTCTCGTAGGAGAACGTCGAGTACGTCGTCAGAGCCCCGCACAGACCGGTGCCGAGCAGCAGCTGAACCTGGGTGGCAGCGCCGGTGAGCAGGCCGAGGACCAGGCAGCCGGCGACGTTCACCGTGAAGGTGCCCCAGGGGAAGACCGAGTCGTGCCGGGACTGGACCGCCCGGTCGGTGAGGTAGCGGAGCGGGGCGCCGACCATCGCGCCGCCGATGACCAGCAGCCAGTTCACAACGACCTCTTACCCTTCCTGTCCGTTTTGCCGGGATCGCCCTCCCGGCCGGTGTAGCTGATGACCTCGCACTCGTCGAGGGTCACCAGCCCCTCGGTCACCAGCTCGTCGAGCTGCGGGAGGAACGCGCGCACGCGCTCCTCGGTGTCGACGATCACGACGGCGACCGGCAGGTCCTCGCTCATCGACAGCAGCCGCGAGGTGTGGATCAGAGAGGAGGCGCCGAAGCCCTCGACGCCCCGGAAGACGCTGGCGCCCGCGAGGCCCGCCGCGTGGGCCCGGTGGACGATCTCCGAGGAGAGCGGCTTGTGGTGCCAGGTGTCGTTCTCGCCGACGAGGACGGTCAGGCGCAGGGCCCTGCCGGTCAGCCGGGTCATGGCTGCCTCCACTTCAGGACACGGCGGGTCGACCAGGCCGCGAGCCACACCGCCGTGAGCGCCGCGACCGGAGTCGCGGCGAGGTAGGTCAGGCCGGTGCGGACATGGCCGTGATCGGCCAGCTTCTGGATGTCGACGGCGTAGGTCGAGAAGGTCGTGAACCCCCCGAGGACGCCGGTGCCGAAGAACGGGCGGACCAGGCGGTGCGCGGCCCTGAACTCGGTGATGACCACCATGAAGACGCCGATCACGGCGCAGCCGGCGACGTTGACCCAGAAGGTCGTCCAGGGGAATCCGCCCGCGTGCGAGGTCCACCACAGGGACGCCGCGTAGCGGGCCGCGGCCCCCACTCCCCCGCCGAGCGCCACGACCGTGACGACGGGCCCCTGGGCGTGCCAGAAGGGCGGACGGGGAGGGGAGTCCGGGACGCGGAGACTCTCGGGGGTGGTCATGGTGGTACGTCTCCTACTCGCCGGCGCCCGGGGTCGTGCGGGCGCGTGCCGTCGCAAGTAGGGACCGTTGGCGGCGTCCTTGCCGCGGTTCGGGTACGGCGGGCCCCACCGCCGCGCCGCGAGCAGCGTCGCGGCCAGGGTTCAGGTTAACCCCCGGGGCGGGCCGGGGTCATGTCGGGGACGGCGGCTCGCAGACCGCCACGCCGGGCTCCCACAGACTGCCCAGGACGAGGTGGCCGCCGGCCTCGCAGACGCTGGTCACCATGCGGTAGCCGGAGTGGCGGCGGGCGAGGTGGTGGACGACGCGGCCGGCGTCGTCGAAGGCCATGACGGCGATCGTGCCGGTGGGGCGGAACGGGGCGCGTACGGCCACGCGGGCGGCGGCGCGGCGGACCGCCGGCGCGCCGCGGTGGAGCAGGTCGAGGGGCGGGACGCGGGGACCGGCCAGCGCCACCCAGACCGGCCCGTCGGGGCGGCCGCGCCAGAGGTTGTCGGGCATGCCCGGCAGGTTCTCGGCGAAGGGCTCGCTCCGCCCGGCCCCGGGTCCGGTGAGCCGATGACGGATGAGCCGGCGGGCGCCGGTCTCGGCGATGACGAGGAACGACTCGTCGGCGCCGGCGGCGAGCCCGTTGGCGAACTGCAGGCCGTCCAGCACCACCTCGGGGGTGTCGGCGCCGGGTGCCAGGCGCAGCAGCCGTCCCGTCCCGGTGTGCTCGACGATGTCGCCGATCCAGTGCTCCAGGGGGTGACGGCGGCTGGAGACGGTGAAGTAGACGCTGCCGTCGGAGAGGGAGACCGCGTTGCTGCAGAACCGCAGCCGCTCCCCCGCCACCGAGTCGGCGAGGACGCGGACCGTGCCGTCGCCGGTGCCGACGCGCAGCAGCCCGCGTTCGGCGTCGCAGACCAGGAGGTCGCCGTCCGGGAGGAGTTCGAGGCCGAGCGGCCTGCCGCCGGTCTCGGCGATCGGCTCGGCACGGGCCGTGACCGGATCCGCCAGGCCGTGCAGCCGCAGGATGCGGCCGTCCGCCAGGCCGGTCAGCACGCGTCCGTGCGCATCGGCGACCACGTCCTCGGGGCCGTGGCCCACCGCGACGTAGTGGCGTGGGACGAGTGCCGTGGGACGGTCCATCACGTGCGTGTCCTTCACCATCGGGGACGGATTCCGCCGTACCGGGTCGCCTACCAGCCCTTCTCAAACATCCGGGCGACCTCGGCGATCCGCATCTCGTCGCGGTGGTAGCGCACGCGGCCCGCGGACCGGCTGGTGCGCACCATGCCGGTGGCTTCGAGGAGCCGGAGGTGGGTGACGGCGACCGGGCGTGGCAGTGCGAACCGCTCGGCGACGGCGTCCGCGGTGACCCCGTCGGCGGCGGGCCCGGGTTCCTTCAGCCAGGCCAGGATGCGCAGGCGCGTCTCGTCCGTGGGAGTCCTCAGCATGTCGTGCCCCTGCCTCGCGGCTTCGTCCTCTCACCGCGTCTTCCCACTGTCTCGCAGTCGAAGCCGCCGTGTCCGGCACTCGATGCCGTTGACCGATACCGAACTGCCGTGCCACACAAGGGGGTTCGAGCCAGGTCGGCAGGCGGCGGGAGGGGGCGCGGCGAGCCGCGCCGCTCCCCGTCGACCTCGCGGCCAACGCCGCCAGCCTCGGCATGGAGGTGCTGCGCGCCAAGACGGTGCGCGAGCTGCGCGAGG
>NZ_JBEYZD010000142.1:0-7578 GCF_040645895.1 Streptomyces olindensis
CACCGAGTACGGCCTCGCCGCGTCGGTCTGGACGCGCGATGTGGACCGCCCGCTGCGGGTCGGCCGGGAGATCAAGGCCGGCACGGTGTGGACCATCGCGGCTCGTGGCCCTGCGGGTGGGCGAGCATCCACTCCCACATCTCGACCGGGTCCTGCGCGGTGTGCTCCCGGCCGCAGTGGCACGTACCGTGCAGGACGTCGGTGCCGGGCAGCCAGTCGATGCGGTAGATCTCGCCGGTGTGACGCGTCACTGGACCTTCTCCACGGGCTTCTCGCCCTGCTCCACCAGCCGGGCGAGGATGCGGCGCGCGGCCAGGCCGCCGGTGTCGATGTTGATGCTCAGCTCCTGGTAGCCGGTGCGCTCGGTGCCGAGCGTCTTCTGCAGCAGGTTGAGCGCGGTGACGTCCTGCATCACGACCGTGTGGTTGTTGCCGCGCAGGAACTCGGTGACCTCGGCGTCGTCCGTCGCCCAGTCCCGTGAGACGGCCCAGAAGTCGTACACCTTGCCGTCGCCGGACGGCGTGATGCAGTAGGTGATCTCCGTGTGGAAGCCGTTGGGGTCGCTGCCGTCCGCCTCGGGCAGCACGCCGACCGGGGCGATGCGGCTGTGCAGCAGGTACAGGCAGGGTGCGTGGTACTCGATGTCCTGCCAGCGGGTGATCCGGCCCTCGATGCCGGTCGACTTGGCGTAGAAGGGCGGGCACTCGGCGTCGTCCATGTGCCGGCTGACCCGGACGATCCCGGCGCCCTCGTCGACCTCCGTGGTGATCGGCGTCTCGGCGACCTCCGGTGTGCCGATGTAACCGCCGTGCAGATACGTCTCGTGGGACAGGTCCAGGAGGTTGTCCACCAGCAGGCCGTAGTCGCAGTCGATGGGCTCCATGCCGCGCACGGTCACCCAGCCGGGGGAGTCGAGGTGCTTCGCCCGCGGGATGGCCTGCGGGTCGGCGAGTGCCGGGTCGCCGATCCACACCCAGATCAGCGAGTCCTGCTCGACGACGGGGTAGGAGGCGACCCGGGCCGTGCGCGGCACCCGTTTCTGCCCCGGCACGTACACGCACGTGCCGGTCGTGTCGTACGTGAACCCGTGGTACCCGCACACGATCCGGTCCCCGTCGAGGCGGGTCGGGGCCTCGGACAGCGGGTAGCGGCGGTGCACGCACCGGTCGTGCAGGACGACCGGCGTGCCGTCCTCCTCGGTCCGGTACAGCACGAGCGTCTCACCGAGGATCGTCCGTCCGAGCAACTCCCGCCCGACCTCGTGACTGTAGGCGGCGACGTACCACTGGTTCCTGGCGAAGGCGGTCATGTGAGGCATGGCGTTCCCATCCCTGAGAGCGGGGCGGCTCTGCCCCGCGGCCGTCGGTGGAATCAGGTTCCTGACGGCTGCGGGTGCCGCGCAAGGCGGCTTCTGTCAGGCGGAAGCGCATCTGTGAAAGAGCTGGTCAGGGCCTTGCCGTGCGCCTGGCGGGCTCGGTACTTCGGTCTACGAGCCTGGTGTCAGGGTCGGGCCCAAACGTGCGCAGGAGTCGTTCTCCTTCGAGTTGACGGTGTGGGTGGCGCCCATCGAGCGTGCGGTCGCCGGTTTGCGGTCGTCGATGTCCACCGCGATGATCTCCGCGGCGCCGGCCAGCCCGGTAACCAGGGCCGCCCGCGCAGACAGCCCCGGCAGTTCCCGCAGACCGCACGCCAGTTGAGGACGACGAAGTCGCCCGGTGCCACCTCGGTGACGCCCGCGCCCACCGTCTCGACCACGCCGGCGGCGGCCTGCACCCGCACCACCGCCTCCGACACCGCGAACTCCCCGCGCCATCGGCTCAGTCGCCCTTCGGGGAGTAGTCGTGGAAGCCGCGCCCGGACTTGCGGCCGAGCAGGCCGGCCTCGGCCATGCGCAGCAGCAGGGGCGGCGGTGCGTGCAGCGGGTCCTTGAAGTCCGCATACATCGCCTCGGCGATGGCGGTGAGGGTGTCCAGGCCGATCAGGTCGGCCAGGCTCAGCGGGCCCATGGGGTGGGCGCAGCCGAGAACCATGCCGGTGTCGATGTCCTCCGCCGACGCGTGCCCGGACTCCAGCATCCGGATCGCGGAGAGCAGGTAGGGCACCAGCAGGGCGTTCACCACGAAACCGGCCCGGTCCTGGGCGCGGATCACCGTCTTGCCCAGCACCGCCCTGACGAAGTCCTCAGCGCGGAACCGGGTCTGGTGGGCCGTCAGCAGCGAGGGAACGATCTCCACCAGCTCCAGCACGGGAACCGGGTTGAAGAAGTGCACCCCGATCACCTGATGCGGGTGCGTGGTAGCCATGCCCAGTTTCATGATGGGGAGGGAGGAGGTGTTCGAGGCGAGCAGCGCGTCCTCACGGGTGACGACCCGGTCCAGCTCGGCGAACAGCTCGACCTTGACCTTCTCGTCCTCCGTCGCCGCCTCCACCAGGTCCCGGTCGGCCAGTTCCTTGAGGTCCGTGCTGACCCGCACCCGGTCGAGGACGGCGCGCCGTTCCGCATCGGAGAGCTTGCCGCGGCGGACCCCGCGGTCCAGGGAGGCGGTGATCCGGGCGCGGCCGGTCTCGGCCGTGCCCGCGTTCACCTCGTGCACCACCACGTCCAGCCCGGCCCGGGCGCAGACCTCGGCGATACCCGCACCCATCAGACCGCAGCCGACGACACCGACCCGGCGAATGTCGGGCCCCGGCTCCGGTCCACTGCTCCCCGGCCCGTGCGCTTCGCTCACCGGAACGCCGCCTGACCCGTCAGCGCCTGGCCGATCATCAGGGTGTGCATCTCCACGGTGCCCTCGTAGGTGAGGATCGACTCCAGGTTGTTGGCATGCCGGATCACCGGGTCATCGTGCTGGCCCCGGACGTCACCCCGGGATCACCGCTGTTCGAGGCGTTTGTCCGCGAGATCGTGACCGAGATGACGGTCAAGGCGGGCCAGAAGTGCACCGCGATCCGCCGCGTCCTCGTCCCGCGCGAGCATGAGGCCGCCGCGCTCGACGCCATCGCGTCCGAGCTCGCGGGGGTGACCATCGGCAACCCTGCCGCGGAGGGCGTTCGGATGGGGGCGGTCGTCAGCCTTGCCCAGCGCGACGACGTACGCAGGGCGGCGCGAGCGATCGCCGAGTCCGGCCGCTTCGTCCACGGCGACCCCCAGAAGGTGCGGCTGGTGGACGCCGACCCCGAGCGGGGCGCCTTCCTGGACGCCCTGCTCATCTCGGCGGACCCGGAGGCCTCCGCCCCCCACGAGGTGGAACCCTTCGGCCCGGTCGCGACCGTGCTCGCCTACCGCGACACCGGCCACGCCACCGACCTGCTGGCCCGTGGCCGGGGCAGCCTTGCCGCCTCCCTGGTCGGCGACGACCTCACGTGGACGACCGCGGTCGTCCGTCAGGCGGCCCCCTGGCACGGCCGCTCGCACCTGCTGGACTCGGTGACCATGACGCAGACCACAGGGCACGGCTCGCCCCTGCCCGCTCTGCGCCACGGCGGCCCCGGTCGGGCCGGCGGCGGCTCGGAGATGGCGGGGATCCGAGGTGTCGTCGACCTGATGCAGCGAACGGCACTCCAGGCGTCCCCGAGACTGCTGGACTCCCTCCGGACCACGCACACAGGCGCGCCGCCTCACTCTGCGTGACCGCGATGCACGCGACGCGGGCACGGTCCGAACGGCTGAGCCGTCATACCGCATCGGTCGAGCACGGCCCGCGTCTTCGGCTCGCTGTGGGGCAGCGGCTTGTCGAGGACCGTCTTGCCGTCCGGGGTCATGCCGGACCAGAAGGCCGGGAGCCCCGAGACCGGGGCCGTCCAGACGGCAACGGGGCATGTTTCATTCACTGTCCCGATCGGACAGTGAACGTTATACGTCCGGCAGTCAGGGAACGTCCGGGTGCGTGTCCCTTGGTGGGAGGTGCCCGCCGGTGAGATCGGCTGACAGGGGGCGGCAGTCAACGCCCGAGTCACAGCGTTGGGTCCGGCCGCTACAGTAGAGCCGCCCCATTCGACGCGTCGGAGCAGCCTTGGCGAACCTGTCTCACCACGAGGAGATCTTCTCCGGCGACGGCACTGGGCCGATCCGGTTGCCGCGCTGGCAGGCAGATGCTTCACCGGCGGGCTTGGCGGTCACCTTGATCGCTGACTACACGTTTCCGGGCCGGGCCTGGCTGCCGGCGGCGGCGATCGTGGCGTTGTTGGGGGAGTTCGACGTGGCCGACGGTGCGGCCCGTACGACGATCAGCAGGCTGGTGCGCCGAGGGGTGCTGGAGGGCAGTCGGCGGGGGCGGTACAGCGTGTATCGGCTGACGCGGGAGGCCGCTGTCGATCTGTGGAGCGGTGGCGCCTCCATCGCCACGTTCACCACGCAGCCCGACTCATGGGACGGATGGTGGACACTGGTCGCCTTCTCCGTGCCGGAGCGGGAGAGCACACGACGGCGTGCGCTGCGCACCGCGCTGCGGTGGCGGGGATACGCGCCGCTGTACGACGCGGTCTGGGCGTCGCCGCACCCGCTCACCCCCAAGGGGAGTGCCGAACTGGCCGACTTGGCGCTCGGGGCGATGAGCGTGTTCCGGGCACGCCAGGTGGATCTGGAGACGGAGGCCAACCGCAACCCGGTCGAGGCATGGGACCTGCCCGGCATCGCCGGCCAGTACGAGATCTTCATCCGGCGGTGGAGCAGCCTGCTGCCCCGTATCGGTGCTGGTGGCGTCACCGGCGCCGCGGCGGTGCGTGCCCGCACCGAGGTGATGAACACCTACCGCCACTTTCCGGTTCTGGACCCCTTGCTGCCCGTCGAGCTGCTGCCGGCCGACTGGCCCCGGTCCCGGGCGCGGGAGGTGTGCGTCGCGGTGTACGACGGTCTGGCCTACCCGGCCCAGGAGCACGTCCGTTCGGTGGCGGCCCGGTCCGCGGACGGTCCGCACCTCGACATCAGTGCCCATACGATCGCCGGAATGAGTGCTGGTATCGGTCACAGCCACGGTCTGATGGCCGACGATCCGACCGCCACTTCCGAGGGATTGAGTCGCAGCGATTGACAGATGAGAGTCCGATGGTGACTCTTTCTGTTATTCGACATGGTGTGGGAGCGTTCCCAGTTGCCGGCGCATCAAGAGCTGATCGCATGCATCGCCCCCCGCCGTCCACGGCCTTGTACCTCCGCACCACTGGCGACAGGAGGCATCCGCATGTGTGAGTTACGGCCGGTCGGCGTTCGGAGGCCGGCACTGATGGTCTCGGCTGTGGTCATGATGGCGGGCGGAGCCGGGTTTCCCCGGCGGCGGCCCGATGGGCAAGACCGGCGCCTCGTTCACCCCGGCGCACCGCACAACGGTGTTCCCGTCGGCGGAAGCTGCAGCATCACACCGTCACCCCGCCTGACACTTCCTCACCAGTGAAGCGACCGGGCGGCGAGACCCCACTGGACTCCGCGTTCCCCCACGAACACCCCCCACTCACACGGGAGTCACCCATGAGCATGCAACGACGTACCTTCCTGGCCCTGAGTGCGGCCGGAGCGGCGGGCGTGGGCGCGTCCCTGCTCGACACCGGGCAGGCAGGTGCCGCCGTCAGGCCGCAGGGCGCACCGACCACGCCGTTCGCGGTCGGCGTGCGCCGGTATGACTGGACCCGCGGCAGTCGCCGGTGCACCACCTACGTCTACTACCCCGCCACCGGTACCCCCGGCGGCGCACCGGTGACGAACGCCCCGGTCACGGGCGGTGTCTTCCCCGTCTACAACTTCACCCACGGCTACGGGAGCAGCCCGCAGAACTCCTTGTTCATCATCCGGGCCCTGGCCGCGGCGGGCTTCGTCGTCCCCGCCCCGCACTTCAACCACAACTTCAACGACGTCAACAACGGCAACTCCTCCAAGGACGTCTCGCAGATCCTCACCAACACCCTCGCGCTCAACGCGAGCGGGCCGCTGGCCGGGCACATCAACACCGGGATCGGCGTGGGTGTCTCGGGCCACTCCCTGGGCGGCATGGTCACCCACGGTCTGCTGACCTCCTGGCCCGACAGCCGGATCGTCTCCGCCAACCCGCAGTCCTGCGTGGACATGGGCACCCCGTCCCGTTCGATCTCCGCGAAGGTCCTGTTCGTGCACGGCGACCGGGACTCGACCACGCAGTACTCCTCGGCCCGGCAGGCGTACTCGGAGATGACCTGGCCCAAGGCGTTCCTCACCTTCGTCGGTGGCAGCCACACCAGCTTCTGGAGCGACCAGCGCTTCCCGAGGACCGTCGTCGACTGGGCCCGCTGGACGATGTACGGCGACACCGCCGCACGGGACCGCCTCCCTGCCGGCGCGGCCGGGTCCAACACCAGGTGGGAATCCGTCCTGGGCTGAGGCAACCGCTCATGGACCCTTGGGTCGGATTGTCATGATCGGGTCAGTCAGTCGGCAATCCGTCGGACATCGCGCTGCCTGCCGTATGCGGTGGCGCAGCCTCACCGAACCTGCCGACGCAAGCATCACCCCCCCTACGTCTTCCGCCGGGGAAGCACGCCGCCGTCCACCACTTCGTGATCCATCGCAAGGCGTGCATGCCCCCCACCCCCCACCGGAGGTCACCGTGACCGACTCCTGCCGGCGTCCCCATACTGCGCCGCGTCAACGAAGAATCCGCCGAAGCGTGAACGGCCGCGTGGCAGGTCTTCTAGCCGCCGCCACCGCACTGGCCGCCTCCGCGCTCACCATGTCGCCCCAGACCGCGCAGGCCGTGACCGCGCGACAGGTGGAGCGCCTCGACCGGGGGCTGACCAGTGTCCACACCGGCAGCGGGAACCTGGTGTCGTGGCGCTGGCTGGCCACCGACCCCGCCGACGTGGGGTTCAACGTCTACCGCGGCGGCACCAAGCTCAACTCCTCGCCGATCACCGGCTCCACCAACTACACGGACTCCGGCGCCCCGGACTCCGCCGACTACACGGTGCGCCCGGTGGTGAACGGCACCGAGCAAGGCACCTCCGAGCGCGCGCTGCAGTTCCGGTCGGGCTACCTGGACGTGCCGATCTCGCCGCCGGCCGGTGGCACGACTCCCGACGGGGTCGCGTACACCTACGAGGCCAACGACGCCTCCGTCGGCGACCTCGACGGTGACGGGGCCCTCGACATCGTCCTGAAGTGGCAGCCCACCAACGCCAAGGACAACTCCCAGTCCGGCTACACCGGCAACACGATCGTGGACGGCATCAAGCTCGACGGCACCCGGCTGTGGCGCATCGACCTGGGCCGCAACATCCGCTCCGGCGCGCACTACACGCAGTTCCAGGTGTACGACTACGACGGCGACGGCAGGGCCGAGGTCGCCATGAAGACCGCCGACGGTACGCGGGACGGCACGGGTGCGGTGATCGGCAGTGCGTCCGCCGACCATCGCAACTCCAGCGGCTATGTGCTGTCCGGCCCGGAGTTGCTGACGATGTTCAACGGGCAGACGGGCAAGGCGATGCAGAGCGTGGACTACGTCCCGGGTCGCGGCAACGTCTCCTCCTGGGGCGACAACTACGGCAACCGTGCCGACCGCTTCCTCGCCGGTACCGCCTACCTCGACGGCTCCCGCCCGTCGCTGATCATGG
>NZ_JBEYZD010000143.1:0-7265 GCF_040645895.1 Streptomyces olindensis
GACCAACGTGCAGAACTGGACGTCCACCGTCCCCGACGACTACAAGGACGCCCCGCGCTGCCGCAACGCCCTCTGGGCGACCGGCTCCAGCCGCACCGCGCCCTACTGGGCCGTCAGCTTCTGCAGGTCGGACTGCAGGTCCTTGAGCGCCTGGGCGCTGCTCTTCTTGCCGGTGAGCGCGGCGTAGACCTCGTTCTGGATCGCGGCGGTGACGTCGCCGTACTGCACGACGCGGGGGCGCGGGACGGCCTTGGTGATGGACTGCTTGAGGTCGGGCAGGTACGGATACTGCTTGTCCAGTGCCGCGTTGTCGTACAGGTCGGCGTACGGCGGGGCGAGGGAGGCGTTCTTCAGGAAGTAGGTGGCGCTCTCCTCGCTGGTGAAGAACTTCATGAAGTCCAGGGCGGTGGCCTTGTTCTTGGCGTAGGACGACAGCGCCAGGTTGGAGCCGCCCAGGCTGGAGGCGCCGGGGCCGTTCAGGCCGGGCAGGGGCGCGACGGCGAACTTGCCCTTGATGGCGCTCTTCTGGGCCAGGGAGTACACGTAGGGCCAGTTGTTCAGGAAGACCAGCTTGCCGGACTGGAAGGCCTGCCGGCCGTCCTCCTCCTGGTAGGTGATGGCCTCCTTGGGGATCGTGCCGTCCTTGAAAGCTTTGACGAGGAAGTCGAGGCCCTTCTTCGCCTGCGGGGTGTCGACGTCGGGCTTGCCGTTCGCGTCGGTGATCCGGCCGCCCGCGGAGTTCACGGCCTCGGCGAAGTTCACCGTGAGGCCCTCGTACTTCTGGAACTGCCCGGCGTAGCAGGACATGTTCTTCGCCTCGGGCAGCTTGTGCACCTTGGCGCAGTCGGCGGTCATCTGCGCCCAGGTGGTGGGGGGCTCGGTGATGCCGGCCTTCTTCAGCAGGTCGGTGCGGTAGAACAGCAGGCCGCCGTTGGAGCTGGCGGGGACGGCGTAGAGCTTGCCGCGGTACTTGCCGGTCTCCACGACCGGCTGGAGCATCCTGCCGAGCGGGAACTGCTGGGCGGGCAGCGGCTCGATCCACTGGTGGGCGGCGAACTCCGACGTCCACACGACGTCGGTGGCGAGGACCGTGTAGGCGTCGGACTTCGTCTCCGCGTTCTGGATCATCTGCTGGCGCTGCGAGTCGGCGTCCGTGGGCAGCTGGATGAAGGTGACCTTCTCCTTGGGGTGGGCCTTGTTCCAGCGGTCAATGATGGTCTGGACGGTGCCGGTGGTGTCCTTGCCCGCGACGTAGCTGATGGGGCCGCGGCCCTTGAACGTCGCCGGTGCGGCCTGCGTCGAGCCGCTGCCGCCGGACGAGCCGCAGGCGGTGAGGAGGATCCCGGCGGCGGCGAGCGCTGCGGAACACTGGATCGCTCTGGCGGTGCTGGTCTTCACTGTCTCTCCTGGTCGTGACGTACCGAAGTCGTGACTGTTCCCCCGGGATGGCTTTGGTCATGAGATTGCGTTGCCACGGCATTCCGCTGATAAAAACCGCAGGTAGCAGCGGGTAAGAGGCGTCCCTCCGGGGCGACTTCGATCCTGTCGAGACAACGTTTGCACGCTAGGAGTGCCCCGTCGGGAAGTCAATGCGCGCCAACGCTGCAATAAGGCAAGAATCAGGTGAGACAGCGCTGTCGGGAGGGGCGGCCGGGCGCAGGGTCGCTGTGCTAGCGTCCGGCGCATGCCACCAGGTCAGCGGCACCCCACGATGGCCGACGTCGCCGAACGGGCCGGGGTCTCCGTCTCCACCGTCTCGCGCACCCTGCGCGGTCTGACCACCGTCTCGCCGGAGGTCCGCGCCCGGGTCGAACGGGCCGCCCGGGAGCTGGACTTCGCGGCCTCACGGCATGCCGCGAGCCTGGTGACGGGCCGGACGGGCAGCGTCGCGGTGCTGGTGCCCACGCTCTCTTCGTGGTTCGTGGGCGCGGCACTGTCGGCCCTGGGGCTGGTCCTGCGGTCGGCCGGCATGGAACTGACGGTGTATGTGATCCCCGGCATGGCGGAGCGCAGGGCGTTCTTCGAGCACCTTCCGGCCCGGCGCAACGCCGACGCGCTGCTGGTGTTCTCCTTCGACCTCACCGCGGAGGAGACCGGCCGGCTGGACAAGCTCGGCATGCCGGTCGTCTACGTCAGCCAGCACGTCGACGGACGCCCGAGCGTCTACGTCGACGACGTGGCCGGCGCGCTGCGCGGCACCCGGCACCTGCTCAACCTCGGCCACCGCCGGATCGCCTACGTGCAGACGGTGGGCGCCGGCGGTTTCTCCTTCAGCTCGCAGGAGCGGCTGGTCGGTTACCGGCGGGCCCTCACCGAGGCGGGCCTGCCGCTCGACGACGACCTGGTGGTCGCCACGCCGGTGGGCGACAAGCGGGGTGCCGCCGAGGCGGTCGGCAGGCTGCTGGGGCTGCGGGAGCCGCCCACCGCGGTCTTCGCCGAGCAGGACGAGGTGGCGGTCGCCGTGATCTGGACCCTGCGGGCGACGCGGATCGAGGTGCCCGGGCAGGTGTCGGTCGTCGGCTTCGACGACCAGCCGGTGGCGCAGTGGTTCGATCTGACCACCGTGGCGCAGTCGCCCTCGTGGATCGGCCGGGAGGCCGGCGAGCTGGCCCTGTCACTCATCAACGACCCGGGCGCGGACCGCGAACGCCACCTCGTGCTGCCGACCCAGGTGATCCCCCGGGCCACGACCGCGCCGCCACCCGCCCCGCGGAGTGCACGGGATCCTCAACTGCCCTTGCCCTGAGGGAAATCCCCCTGCCGTGCCGGACGTGCGTGCCTAGACTCGGCCGGAAACGAGGGGGGTTGCCGCATGACCACCGGTCAGAACACCGTCGGAGACGTCTTCAGCGCGGGAGCGGAGGAGTTCCACCGCTGGTCCGGGGCGCTGTGGGACCCGGTCGGCGAGGCCACGGCGGGCGTGGCCGCCCCGGCCGCCGGGGAGCGCGTGCTGGACGCCTGCTGCGGGGCCGGGGCGTCGGCGCTGCCGGCCGCGCGGGCCGTGGGTCCGGCGGGCCGGGTGGACGCCGTGGACCTCGCGGCGGGGCTGCTGGCGATCGGCGAGCGCCGGGCGCGGGAGGAGGGCTTGGGGAACATCGGCTTCCACCACCACGAGGTGACCTCGTGGCCCGTGCCCGGTGACGGCTACGACGTCGTGCAGTGCGCGCTCGGCGTGTTCTTCTTCCCGGACATGGACCGGGACTCGGCCGCGCTGGTCCGGATGCTGCGTCCCGGTGGCCGGTTCGTCGTGACGGTCTGGGAGAAGGGCGCGCTCGGCGGGTGGCAGTCGGCGCTGTGGGACGCGGTCCGGACGGAGCGCGACCTGCCCCGGCCGCCGCAGCGGGAGCAGCTGGCCCGGATCGACACCGCCGGCACGCTCGCGGCCTGGCTGACGGGCCTCGGCGGCGGCGGAGCGCGGGTCGTCCGGCGGCGGTTCGACGCGCCGCTGACCCCCGAGACGGCCTGGATCCTGGCCACCGGCAGCGGTACGCGCGGGATGCTCGCCGGGCTGTCACCGGCGGCCGTCGAGCGGGTGCGCGCCGAGTTCACCGCCCGGCTCACGGCGGACGCGGTCACGGACCTCGACGTACGCGTCCTGACGGGGACGGCCCGCTTCCGAGGCTGACCGGACCGGGCGGGGTGGCGGGCAGGCGGCCGGGGCCGGCTCGCGTCCGCAGGGGCCGCAGACGCCGGTGAGTTCGAGGGTGTGCTCCAGTTCCGTGAAGCCCGTGATCCCGGCGAGCCGGGCGGCCCACTCCTCGACGGCCTCCGCGTCCACGGGCCGACTGCGCCCGCAGCGGCGGCAGATGAGGTGGTGGCGGTGCTCGCCGGCCGGCCGCCCCAGGTACAGCCGCTCACCGCCCTCGTCGCGGACGACGTCGACGAACCCGGCGCGGTCCAGTTCGCGCAGGGTGCGGTAGACGGTGGTGAGGCCGACGGTGCTGCCGGAGTCGGCCAGCAGGGCGTGCAGTTCCTGCGCGGAGACGAACTCGCGGCAGCGGCCCAGGGCGTCGAGCACGGCCCGGCGCTGCCGGGTGCTGCGTAAGCCCGGCGCGGGGACACGCCCCGCCGCCGGGCCCTCCTCCGCCTCGCCCATCAGGGGCCTCCTCGCTCGACCGGCGTGTGCATCGGCACCCCATGCTAGATGAACATGGTTTTCACGTCGATGAGCGACCCGGCGTCTCAAGTGCCCCGCCTGTCCGAACCGTTGACGAGGGTAAGAGCCCCACTTATCTTCTGACCGACTTCATGACCGAATTCACGAACCGCGTTCGATATCACGGACGCGCATTCACGGACAGAGGCGGCTCGTCCCCACCCCCCGACCCCCTCCGGAGACCTCCCTTGAGACGCAACGCCGTACGGCTCCTCATGGCCGTCCTCGTCGCCCTGGCGACCTGCCTCGCGGGTGCGCCCGCGCGTGCCGCCGTCCCCGACTCCCCCGCCGTCACCTACACCAACCCCATCGCGGAGAAGCGGGCCGACCCGCACATCTTCAAGCACACCGACGGCTACTACTACTTCACGGCGACCGTCCCCGAGTACGACCGCATCGTGCTGCGCCGGGCGACCACCATCCAGGGACTGCGGACGGCCCCCGAGACCACCATCTGGACCAAGCACGCCAGCGGCGTGATGGGCGCGCACATCTGGGCGCCGGAGATCCACTTCATCGACGGCAAGTGGTACGTGTACTTCGCCGCCGGCGCCAGCAACGACGTCTGGGCGATCCGGATGTACGTCCTGGAGGGCACCGGCGCCAACCCGCTCACCGCCACCTGGACGGAGAAGGGGCAGATCAGGACCCAGTGGGAGAGCTTCTCCCTGGACGCCACGACCTTCGTGGTGAACGGCGTGCGCTACCTGGCCTGGGCGCAGCGCGACCCGTCCGTGAACAACAACACGGACGTCTACCTGGCGAGGATGGCCAACCCCTGGACCATCACCGGCACCCCGGTGATGCTGTCGCGGCCCACCTACTCCTGGGAGACCGTCGGCTACAAGGTCAACGAGGGCCCGGCCGTCATCCAGCGCGGCGGCAAGGTGTTCATGACCTACTCCGCGAGCGCCACCGACAGCAACTACTGCCTGGGCATGCTCACCGCCTCCGCGCACGCGGACCTGCTCAGCCAGGCGTCCTGGAGCAAGAGCCCCACCCCCGTGTTCGCCAGCAGCGCCGCGACCAGCCAGTACGGCCCGGGCCACAACTCCTTCACCGTCTCCGAGGACGGCAAGAGCGACATCCTCGTCTACCACGACCGCAGCTACAAGGACATCAGCGGCGACCCGCTCGACGACCCCAACCGCCGCACCCGCGTGCAGAAGGTCTACTGGAACGCCGACGGCACCCCGAACTTCGGCATCCCGGTCGCCGACGGGACCACCCCGCAGCGCTTCTCCTCGCACAACTTCCCGGACCGGTTCATACGCCACTGGGACTACCGGGCCCGGATCGAGGCGAACGTCACCAAGCTCGCCGACTCGCAGTTCCGCGTCGTGCCCGGTCTGGCCGGCAGCGGCACCGTCTCGCTGGAGTCGGCCAACTTCCCCGGCCACTACCTGCGGCACAGGAACTTCGAGGTGTGGCTGGAGCGCAACGACGGCAGCGCGCAGTTCGCGGCCGACGCCACCTTCCACCGGCGCGCCGGGCTGGCCGAATCGGCGGGGGTGTCGTTCGAGTCGTACAACTACCCGGGGCGATACGTCCGCCACTGGGAGTACCTGCTGAACGTGCAGGCGGTGAGCACGGCCACCGACCGGGCGGACGCCACCTTCCACGCCCAGTGACCACCGGGTAAATGCACGTAATGCCCTGATTGTCTTCCCGATGGGCGGGCACTCAGGGCATGTGCAGACACGAGAGGGCATGCGACCGCGCAGGGTGCTGCTGACCGGGTGGTTCAGCTTCCGGGACGGGGAGGCGACCGCCGGGGACGTGCTGGCCCTGCGCCGGGTGGAGGACGTACTGCGGGGGACGGGCATCCCCTACGACATCGCCTGGAGTCCCGGCTTCCGTCCGGAGGCGCTGCATCTGGACCGGCTGTGGCCCGAGGACTACTCCCACCTGGTGTTCGTGTGCGGCCCGCTGCACGGGCCGCAGGTCGAGGAGCTGCACCGGCGGTTCGCGCACTGCGTGCGGATCGCCGTCGGCACCTCCGTCATCGACCCCGGCAGCGCGGCCGTGACCGGCTTCCACCGGGTGCTGCCCCGGGACGCGCCGGACAGCGAGCCGGTGGAGGACCTGGCGGCCCGCGCCCCGGAGGTGCCGGCCCGGCCGGTCGTCGGGGTGATCCTCACGCACGGGCAGGAGGAGTACGGGAAGCTGCGACGGCACGGGCAGGTCGCCGAGGAGGTGACGCGCTGGCTCGCCGGGAAGGACTGCGCCCGGCTGGAGCTGGAGACGCGGCTCGACACGCACGACTGGCATCTGAGCGCCACTCCCGCGCAGTTGCAGTCCGTGCTGGCCCGGCTGGACCTCGTCGTCACCGACCGGCTGCACGGGCTGGTGATCGCGCTGCGGGTCGGCACCCCGGTGCTGGCCGTCGACCCGGTCGAGGGCGGCGCGAAGATGACCGCGCAGGCCCGCGCCTGTGGCTGGCCCGCGCTGGTGCCCGCCGAGCGGCTGGACGTGCGGCAGTTGGACCGCTGGTGGGACTGGTGCCTGACCGGCGGCCGGGTGACCGCCCGGCAGATCCGCGACGGGTTCCGCGAGGGCACCGTGCCGGACAGCGCGGACCGGCTCGTGGAGGCGCTGGCGCGACCGGTCCCCGGTTAGCACGGGGGCACCACGGGGCACCCGCTCTTACGTCCCCCTCCCCCCGGAAGGAGAGACGGTCCGGCCGTCCGGAAGGAGACAGCGTGTCCATCGGCCGACTTCCCGAGAACGAACAGCGCATCCTCGACGAGATGGAACGCGCCCTGCGCCGCGACCGTCGCCTCGACCGCCGGCTGCGCACCCTGCGGCTGAGCCGTCGCCCCGATCCGGCCCGTGTCCTGGCCCGGTTGGGCTCCTACCGTCCCCGCGGCTGGACCGTCGCGGTCCTGCTCGCGGTCTCGGTCGCCCTGATGGTGGCCGGCATGGTCACCTCCGAGCCGGGGGTGATCTGGGCGTTCGCCGCCCTGTGGCCGCTGACGCTGTTCGCGGTGTTCCGGCTGATGTGCCGGTGGTGCGGGAGCTGACCCTCCATCGCCGGCCTGGCCCGAGCGGGCCGGGGACCGGTTCGCGGACCGGATGAACTCGCTGAAGAAGTACGTCGTGTCCAGCA
>NZ_JBEYZD010000144.1:0-7015 GCF_040645895.1 Streptomyces olindensis
GGCGCCCTTCTCGATGATCCGGATGCTTCGCAGGCCGCCCGCCTGGCGCAGCCGGGCACCGGTGAGCAGTCCGCCGAAGCCGCCGCCGACGACCAGCCCCGCCCGGACGCCACTCCCACCGTCGTGTGGAGTCACTGGGCGATGCGGCGCACGCTGCGCCGGCTCGACCCGTCGTTCGTCGACGGACCCGCGTACGGCCCGGAGCCGGAACCCGACGCGGACGGACTCGACCGCGCGAGCTGGCAGTCCCTCACGCATCAGCTGGCGGTGCTGGCCGCGCTCGCCCTGCCCGGCGAGGACTGCGCGGTCGCCCGCGTGGCCGGGCGCCGATCACTCGACGTCGCCCGGGGATTCGTCCGCGCGGTGCGCCGCAGGGACTGGAGGCAGGCGGCCGGCGCCGGACGCTGGCTGACGCTGCTGGACGGCGTCCCGGACACACTGGGCCTCGAAACCGGCCTCGACTTCGTGGAACTGATGGGCGGTGAGGACCCGCTCGTGGCGCTCCAGGTACGGGCGGCACGGCTGACACGGACGGGAGCGTGTCCATGACGGCCGCCTTGGACCCCCGGCTGCTCCGGCGGCCGGCCGAGGCCGCGCTGGCGTGGCTGTCCGGGCGCCGGGAGGGCTTCGCGCTGGGCGAGGACGCACTGGCCGCCCACGGTCAGGTCAACCGGAGCTGGAAGCCGCTCGGGGAACTCGCCCTGACGTGCGCGGCCGTCTCCCGGCACACGGCGCCCTCGGACCCGCTGCACACCCACGCGGCCGACCTGCTGGCGTTCGCCTGGCAACAGACCGGCCAGGGCGAGCTGTTGGTGAGCCTGCAGCGGCTGGAGCCCTTCGCCACCTACCCGCTGGAGGTGTACGCCGCCTTCGCCTCCACCGGGCTGCGCAACCCCCGCTACGAGGCGGCCGCCGCCGTGGTGGCCCGGACCCGTAGCTGGCAGTTCACCGAACAGACGGCCACCCGGCGGCTCGGCGTCCTGAACGCCGAGGAACGCACCGCCGTCCGCCGCTCGGGCGGGATGTCCCGGGCGCTGCGCAGCACCTGGCTGGGCGGACTGCCGGAACCCTGGAGCTTCGAACGCCCTTCCGGATACGCCCTGACCCATGTGGTCTTCCATCTCACCGACTGGGGACGCGTGGGCCCCGGGGGCCTGCCACCGGATCTCGCCGCCTACCTGGCCGACTGGCTGCCGCCCTGGCTGGACACCTGCCTGGACGGCCGGATGTGGGACCTCGGCTGCGAACTGCTGGCCGTGGCGGCGAGCCTGCCCGACCTGCCCGAAACCGCCGTCCTCCAGGACGCCTGGGAGCGGATCGCCGATGCGCAGCACCCCTCGGGAGCGTTGCCGGAGGTGGGGGACAGCGACGACGCCGGCGAACCGGACTTCGTCCGTCACTACCACTCCACTCTCATGACCGTCTACGCGGCGGCCCTGACCATCGGACGACTCGACGAGGGGGCCCTGGCCGGCACACACCACCGGCACGGCGCACAAGGAGTGCTGGGATGACCGACACCCGCCTGATCCACGACGTCGGAGTCCGCGCCATCGAATGGCTGTGGGCTCGCCGGGACGGATTCCGGCTGGAGCCCGACGTGGACCCGGAGATCGGCTTCCTCGAGCGGTTCAAGCCCATCGGCGAACTCGCCCTGATCTGCCGGGTGCTCTTCCGCGAGGGCGTGGCCGGCTCGCGCCAGGCCCGGCTCGCACGCCGGCTCCTCGACCACATCTGGCGCGAGACGCTGGACGGCGGCCGGATGCTGGTGCGCGGGCAGCGCACCGAGCCGGCCTCCTCCATCCCCTTCGAGGTCTACGTGCCGTTCAAGGAACTGGGCTACCACCAGCCCGAGGTGGAGCGGGCCACCGTGCTGAACCACCGGCTCGACAGCTGGGTGGCCTTCGAGACCACCCCGACCCGCCGACTGGGCCTGTCCGCCTTCCAGCGCCGCTTCGGCCTCACGCCCCACCCGCCCGAGGCCGACCTCGTGAGCGCGACCTGGCTGGCCCGCACCCCGGAACCCTGGACGGTGGAGGGCCACACCGCCTACGACATCACCCACGCGGTGTTCCACCTCACCGACTGGGGAGAGAACCCGGGCGGCCTGCCGCCGGACATCGCCGACTACCTCGCCACCTGGCTGCCGGTCTGGATCGACGACTGGCTGGACCTGGAGCGCTGGGATCTCCTCGGCGAACTGCTCGTCGTCGACGCCTGCCTGCCCCGCCCCACCCTCGACGAACGCGCCTGGCGGGCCTTCGCCGCCGCGCAGCAGCCGGACGGAGCCATGCCGGCGATCCGCACGATGCCCGAGGGCGAGCCCGACGAGGTCTTCGACATCGTCTACCACCCCACCCTGGTCGCCGCGTTCGCCTCGGTCCTGGCCACCTCCCGGGCCCTGTCCGAACTGGCGGAGGCCTCATGACGGCACTGTGGCCCGGCTCGTGGCCGGGCACCCGGCTCGACGACCCCGACGCCGCGGAACGGCCCGCGCGCGGCACGGAACGGCCCGCGCCCGACACGCCGTCGGGACGAGCCTCCCAGCCCGCCGACAGGCCGGTCCCGCCATCGGACGACGACCTGCTCGCGGACGCCGTCGCCGCATCCGACGCGCCCGACGTCGTCTTCGCCCTCTCGCGCCACGGCCGCCGCACCCTGCGCACCGGGGGCACCGGCCCGGCTCCGCCGCTGCCCCGCGAGGACCTGCGCTACGAGATCGGCTCGGCCACCAAGACGTTCACCGGGCTGCTGCTGGCCGGTCTCATCCACGCCGGCGAGCTGACCGGCGGCGAACCGGCCACCGCCCTCCTGGACCGCGGACGGCCCGCCGGGGCGAACCCGGTGACACTCGCCCACCTGATCACGCACACGTCCGGACTGCCCGCCCTGCCGGCCGGCTTCTTCCTCCGGGGTCTGCCCGCCTGGCATACCAACCCCTACGCCCGCTTCCCGGCCGACCGGGTCGTCGACGCCTTCCTGCGCCACCGGCCCCGCCACCGCCCCGGCACCCGCTGGCGCTACTCCAACTACGGCGTCGCCGTGCTCGGACACGCCCTGGCCGCCGCCACCGCCACCCCCTGGGAAGACCTGCTCGCCGAGCGGGTCCTGCGCCCGCTCGGCCTGACCGGCACGACCCCGCACCCGCACGCCCCGGGCCACGACGCCCCCGGCCACGGCAAGGACGGCGTGGCACCCGTGCCCGCCTTCGAGGCCGGCGGCTTCCAGGCCGCGGGCGCCGTACGCGCCACACCGCACGACCTGCTCGCCTTCCTGGAAGCCCACCTGGACCCGGCTGCGGCGCCCCCGGCCCTGGCCCCCGCGCTGCGCGCGGTGCGCGTCCCCGTGCTGCGCCGCGGCCTGACCCACCGGCACGTGCACACCGTCGCCTGGTTCCGTCACCCCACCGACGGCGGGCCGATGTACTTCCACAGCGGCGCGACCCTCGGCCAGCAGGCCTTCCTCGGCTTCCGCCCCGGCACCGGCACGGCCCTCGCCGCCGTCTGCACCCGCCGCTTCCGCGCCCACGACCCGTTCCTGGCCACCGCGTACGCGCTGCTCGCCGAGGAGCGGCCGGGCCCGCCCGGCGCCGACGGCACGAGCCGCGCCGGCACCGGACAGCCCTGACCCCTCGTCACACCCGGTGCCACAGAGCCGGGGTGCGGGTGGGCGCCCAGGGGCCCTGCGCCTGGTGCGTCTGCAGGCACTGGTAGCGCACCCCCGCGTGGGTCACCGTGGCACCGGCCTCGTACACCCGCCCTGCGGCCCACGCCTGCGCCACGGTGCCCTGCGGCTGCGGGGCCTCGGCCTCCGCCGTCTTCAGCGTCAGGCCGAAGTCGCTGAGCAGCGGATTGATCGGCTGGTAGAACGTCGTACCGCCGCTCTTGCAGTCGCCGGTGCCGCCGGACGTCACGCCCTGGGCCTGTACACCCGAGACGTACGGACCGCCCGAGTCGCCCGGTTCGGCGCACACCGTCGTCTGGGTCAGCCCGTCCACCTTGCCCTCGGCGTAGCTGACGCTCGTGTCGTGCTGCTCGACCTTGCCGCAGTGCCAGCCCGTGGTGGAGCCGGAGCGGCAGACGGCGGCCCCCACGAGCGCCTGCACCGAGCCGGTGATCTGCACCTTCTGCTCGCCCTCGCCCTTCACGTTCGGCGTGGCCGTCCACTTGTCGTTGACGGCCACCCAGGACATGTCCTTGCCGGGGAACGTGGACCCCTGGAAGGTGCCCTGCTCGGCCTTGTCGAACCCGGTCGTCTTGGCGCCCTGCTTGCCGCAGTGGCCCGCCGAGGCGAAGCCCTGCTGCTCGCCCTTGGTGACGGAGAAGCCGACGGAGCAGCGGGCCGTGCCCTCGATGTAGAAGGCGTCGCCGCCGGTGACGTCCGCCATGAGGCGCGGCCGGTTCGCCGTCACCTTCACGGCCACGCTCTTGGCGTCGAGGCCCGCCGCCTTGACGAACGCGGCCGCCGCGGCCTTGGTGCCGGCCTCCACCACGACCCGGTTCGCGGGGATGTCGACGTACCACAGCGGCGTCTGGCGCGTGCTGACCTTGGCCGCCGCCGCGTCCAGCTTCTCCTTCGCGGCCCGCAGGTCCCGCAGCGGCTTCTTCACGACGGCCGCCTTGGCGCCCTGGGCCTTGATCGCGGGAACGTCCGCGGCGTCCGTGGTCGCCACCACGAGTTCCTGGGACGTCGTACCGCGCAGCCAGGCCCCCGCGAATCGGTCGCCCAGGGCGTTGCGCAGCAGTCCCGCCCGGGTGCCCGCCTCCGCCTCGTTGACCAGCCGCAGGGACGCCTGGGCCCGGGTCAGCCCGAGGTCGCGCTGCAGGGCGCGCAGCACCGGAGCCGAGGGGCGGTCGGCACCCAGGGTCTGCGCGGCCGTGGGCAGCGGGCCGGCCGCGGGCGTCGGCTCGGCCGCCGCCGCGGCGGGGAGCCCGGCGGCGACGAGCGCGCCGAGCGCGGTGAGGGCCGCCCGGCGACCGGTCAGGGCATCTCTGAGGACCATGCGTTGTGTCTCCTTCGGTCACGGTGTCCGATACGTCTCGATCACGTGAAGCTCCCGCAGAGGCCTTGCCGGAACGGCTCGGCGTGATGTCACCGGCCGGCCCGGTTCGCGCTTTGGTGCCGGGAAGGGCGCCATGTGCAGTACGGGCGCCCGGCGTCACGCGGACTGCAGCCCGGGCGAGCCCACCTCCATGACGAAGGACGCGGTCGTCGAGATGGTGCCGCCGGGTTTCGTGATGGCCGAGACGGTCCGGAAGTCGACCTGGGCGTTCTCCTGTCCCAGCTCGACCCGGAGGTAACCGCGCCGGCCGTCGAAGTGCTTCATGTGCGGGTTGGCCTTCATGTACGTCTCCCAGTCGGACGGCCTCTCGGCCCCGTCGCCGCCGCTGGCGACGGAGGTGCAGGTGAACTCCGTGCCCACCGTCCTGGACGCCGGGTCGTCGAAGTTCTCCTTGATGTCGAAGGCGTAGCCGACGTGGACGTCCCCGGTGAGGACCATCCAGTTCTCCAGGCCCGCCGCATCGGCCCCCGCCATGACCCGGTTGCGGGAGGCGCGGTAGCCGTCCCAGGCGTCCATGGAGACCCGGGCGGGCGCGGTCAGGTCGAACTTGCGCTGGGAGAAGCACACCTGCTGGGGCATCACGTTCCACAGCGCCTGCGAGGTCCGCCAGCCGTCCAGCAGCCAGCGCTCCTGGGCGGCGCCGGTGAGGGTGCGGGCCGGGTCGTCCGACTCGGCGCCCGGCGCGTGCGGCCGGTCGTTGTAGGCCTGGTCGGAGCGGTACTGGCGGGTGTCGAGGATGTCGAACTGGGCGAGCGAGCCCCAGGTCAGCCGGCGGTACAGCCGGGCGTCGGGCCCCTGCGGCAACTGGTCGGCGCGCAGCGGCTGGTTCTCCCAGTAGGCCCGGTAGGCGGCGGCGCGCCGCACCAGGAACTGCTCCGGGGGGCTGCCCTTCTCGTCGACGGCGCCCGCGTAGTTGTTCTCGGTCTCGTGGTCGTCCCAGGTGACGACGAACGGGTGCCGGGCGTGCGCCGCCTGCAGGTCCGGGTCGCTCTTGTACAGCGCGTAGCGCAGCCGGTAGTCCGCGAGCGTCGTCGTCTCGCGGTTGAACACGTCGGGCAGCTTGCGGTCGGTGTAGCGGCGGGCCCCGCCGGCGGAGTCCACCGCGTACTCGTACAGGTAGTCGCCGAGGTGGAAGACCACGTCGACGTCCTCCTGCGCCAGATGCCGGTGGGCGGTGTAGTAGCCGTCCTGGTAGGCCTGGCAGGCGACCGCGGCCAGCCGCATGCCGTCGGTGTCGCTGTCCTCGGCCGGTGCCGTCCGGGTGCGGCCGACGGGGCTGATCCAGGCGCCCACCCGGAACCGGTAGTAGTACTCGCTGTCCGGCATCAGGCCCTTGACGTCGACGTGCACACTGTGGGCGTACTCGGGGTGGGCGGTGGCGACACCCCGGTGCTCGACGAAGGCGAACCACTCGTCCATGGCCACCTCCCAGTAGACGACGACCCGCTGCTTGCCCAGGCCGCCGTCCTCCGCGAACGGCTCGGGGGCGAGCCGTGTCCAGATCAGCACCGAGTCGGGCAGCGGGTCGCCGGAGGCCACGCCGAGGGTGAACGGGTCGTCGGTGACCCGGGCCGCGTCCAGCTCCGGGGCGGCGGTGGCGCCGCGGGCCGGCCGGTTGGTGGCGAAGGCGAGCATCGCGGCGGCCGCGGTGACGGTCAGGAAGCGGCGGCGGGCGACATGCGGTGCCGCGGTGCGCAGTACGGCGTCGTGCGGGGAGAAGGCATGCTCGGACGGTGGTCTCTGACGGCCCGTCAGCGCCATCTGGTGTCCTCTCGTACGGGGCAGGGCGCCCCGGGCGGACGCGTGGGGACATCGCCGACGTGCGGAGCGCGGAACTCGCATGCTAAGCAGACAAAATGCCTGAAACCGGCACGACGTGCGGGGGGTTCACACCAGAGGGGGTACGGGAGCAACTCCGGGGCACGCCCCACGCCCCGGTCTCCGCGCCCGGCA
>NZ_JBEYZD010000145.1:0-6831 GCF_040645895.1 Streptomyces olindensis
GCCGGCCACAGCGAGTGCTGGCCCTCGTCGTTGACGAGCACGAAGTACGACGCCTCGTCGTTCTCGAACGGATTGGCCACGATGACACCTCACAAAAGCGGGCGGAACTGCGGTCGGAACGACCCTCGGATGCCGGCCTACAACATTCCTATGGCAATGGCATTGTGCGGATCACCTGGCCACAACCTGCCAGGGCCGCCGGGCGGTTATGGGGGAACGCAAAGTTCCGCCCGAGCCGGCCGACCGGGACGTGAGGATTCCGCTTTCTGTTCCCGCTGGCAGTAGCGGCATTCCCGGGCCGATCCCGGTGCGCGGCCACTGTCAGTTCGCTGCCACCGCAGCAGGCTGACAGCCTTTCTTCTGGTGGAGCGCCGAGGCTCGAAGCAAGAATCTTCTCGTGCAAACGCGATGCGCCTCCGGGGCGAGGTGAACGCGGCACATACGGGAACCGTTCGGCGATCCACATACGGAAGAATTTGGAGTTCATTAATGAAGTCCGCATTCCAGAAGCTCTCCGCCGTCACCACCATCGCGATCGCGCTGGCACTCGTGCCGCTGACCGCGGGCACCGCTTCGGCGGAGGAGCCGGGTTGGCAGTCGCCGGTGGCGGGCATCGGCGAGACCGTCACCGACGTGCTCGGCGAGCCGGGATGGCAGGACGTGCCGAACGAGCCCGGCTGGCAGAGCCTTCCGGCGGACTCCACGGAATGACCCTTTCCGGATTCTGACGAACGAGATCACCCCGCTCCGGGGCACCGGGCGGGGCGATCTTGTTCCCGTGTGACTCGTGTTACTCTGCCGCCGTTGAAGGACTTCGGGGGTTTCCTGAGACGGGGGTGTTGAGCGTGCTTGAGCCCATAGGATTAAGCACGGAAGCAACAGAGGTTTACCGGGCCTCGCTGCTGAATTCATGCGGATCGGTCGAGGAACTGACCGCGTTGGTCGGCCGCCCGGCAGAGGTCGTACGCGGCGCCCTGGACGAATGCGTACGGCTGGGCCTGATCCGGCCTTCCTGGGAGACGCCCGGCCGCGTGCACGCGATCAGCCCGGATGTCGCCCTCCAGGCCCTGTTGGCCCGGCAGGAATCCGCGCTGCTGGCCCGGGAGCGCCAGATAGCCGAGACCCGGGTGGAAGTGGCCCGCATTTCCGAGGAGTTCGCCGCCACCCGCAGCCGCCGCCGGCACAACGAGGTCGAGCAGCTGGAGGGGCTGGACCAGATCCGCGACCGCATCGGCGAACTCACCCTCGGCTGCCAGCGCAGCCTGGTCGCCTTCGCCCCCGGCGGGCACCAGACCTCGGACAACCGCGAGGCCAGCCGTCCGCTCACCGAGTCCCTCCGCGACCGCGGAGTGACGGTGCGCACCATCTACCTGGACAGCATCTACAACGACCCGGCCACCGTCGAACACGCCCGCTGGCTGGTGGAGACGGGCAACGACGTCCGGACCGTGGCGTGGCTGCCCGCCCGCATGATCATCTTCGACGGTGAGGCCGCCATCCTGCCCATGGACCCCGACAACAGCGGGGACGGAGCCCTCCTCTTCCGCGGCAGGGGCGTCCTCGCGGGCCTGTCCGAGCTGTTCCGGCTGGTGTGGGAACGGGCGGCGCCCATCACCAGCGCCCGCAAGCAGCGGACCAGCACGGACGACAAGGGACTGACCAGTCAGGAGAAGGCCGTCCTGCGTCTCCTCGGGGAGGGCTTCACCGACGAGGGCGTGGCGCGCAAGCTCGGGGTGTCGGTCCGCACCGGACGACGGATCACCGCCGACCTGATGGGGCGTCTCGGCGCCAAGAGCCGGTTCCAGGCCGGGCTGCGCGCGGCCCGCCTCGGCTGGCTCGACGAGGTGCCGGGCGCCGACGGGGACCCGGACGCCGGCCACTCCGGCGCGCTGGATCCGGCACCGCCCACCACGGCGGTTCTCCCGCGCCCGGAGCCGGCCGGCCGCCGGCTGGCCGACCGGTGAACCACCCTGGGGCGACGGCTCGTTGGGATCCCCGCCCGGCGACGGCCCGCCGGGCCGCCCATCCGGCAACGGCCCGTCGGGGTCCCCGCCCGGCGTCAGCCCGTCGGGATGCCCGCCCGGCAACGGCCCGTCGGGGTCCCCGCCCGGCAACGGCCCGTCGGGCCGCCCGCCCGGCGACGGCCCGTTGGGATGCCCGCCCGGCGTCGGGCCGTCGCGGCGCCGGACGGACCGGGGCGCGGGGACCCTTCACCGCCCCCGGTCACACCTCGCGGCGACGGGCCGGCGCGACACCGCGGACCGGCGCCGGGGCCCCGAGCGGTGCCGGACCGAGGAACGAACCCCGGTAGTACAGCAGCGGAGCGGCGTCCTCGCCCTCCTCGGGCACGTCCAGGTCCACCACCCGGCCGACCACGATCCGGTGGTCCCCGGCGGGCACCACGCCCTCGACCCGGCAGTCCACCCAGGCCAGGCCGCCACCGATGCGGGGGGACCCGGTCACCTCGGCCGGGCTCCACGCCACCCCGGCGAACTTGTCCGCACCGCTGCGGCCGAACCTCCGGCACAGCTCGGCCTGGTCCGCGCGCAGCACCGTCGCGCAGAACGCGCCCGCCCGCTCGATCCGGTGCCCGGTCGCCGACGTCTCGGCCACCGCGACGGACACCAGCGGCGGATCCAACGACAGCGAGGCGAAGGACTGGCAGGCGAAGCCGACCGGTTCCCCCTCGTGGACGGCGGAGATGATCGTCACCCCCGTACAGAACCGGCCGAGCACATCCCGGAAACGGCTCCGGTCGAAGCGGAGGGCGGCGGCGGTCGAGTTCACGCGTACCTCACAGGGCAGGGGGCGGACGTCACGTCGACGGCCCACGCTCCCCGTGGCCTCTACACGACAGCTACACCCGGCCCCCGCCCGGACGCGAGACCATCGGTTCCGGCGTGTGCCGGGACCGGCAGCGGCCCCCCGCCATAGGAACCCCGTAGAGGGCGGTCCTTCGATGGGTGACCTGCCGCAGGCCGCCGGGGCCCCGCTCCGCCGGCCGTCCGTCGAGATTCCCGAGAGAGGCCGCTGTGGCGATCATGGAGCCCTGGACACCTCTGGACATCGATCCGGAGGGCGTCGGCGGCCCGGAGGAACTGATCGAACGCCTGGACGCCATGGGCCCGGAGACGCTGAGCCGGCTCCTCACCGAGGAGAAGGCCCTCGTCTTCCGGGGCTTCGACATCACCTCGGGGACCCTCGACGACGTACTCGACCGGATCCTGCCGAACCGGTCCGGGCTGGCTCCGCGCCCCGCCACGCACGAACGGAACACCGACGACGTCTGGACGGTCTCGCGGGAACAGCCCCACATCGCGGTCCGCCCGTACAACGAGATGAGCTGTACGCACGCCTGGCCCTCGCGGATCGCGCTGTTCTGCCACACGGCCCCCGCCTCCGGCGGCGCCACCACGGTGGTGGACGGCGCGCGCTGGCTCGCCTCCCTCGCCCTCGACCTGCGCGAACGGTTCTCCCGCGGCGTCCGCTACGTCCGCTACCTGCACGACGGTTCGGGCCTCGGGGCGAGCTGGCAGGACGCCTTCGCCACGACCTGCCGCGAGGAGGTCGAGGTCTTCCTCGACGGGACCGGGACCGAGTGGCACTGGACCCCCGACGGCGGCATCCACGTCTCGTGGGTACGTCCCTCCGTGGTCACGCACGCGGTCACGGGCACCGACGTGTGGTTCAACCAGGTCCACCGCTGGCACCCGGCCGGCTGCGGCCCGGGCGAAGCCCTGTCCCGGGTCCTGTCGGTGGACCGGCTGCCCTGGAACGTCACGTTCGCCGACGGCTCCCCGATCTCCAGGGACGAGGTGAACCAGATCTGCGAGTCGGGCGCCGTCGCCGCGGTGGACGTCCCGTGGGACCGGGGCGATCTGCTGCTCCTCGACAACGTGGCTCTCGCCCACGGCCGCCGCCCCTTCACCGGAACGCGCCGCGTCCGCGTCGCCATGTCGGACTGATGCCCCACCACGCCCCGACCACGATGGAGCCCGATCATGCACGATGCCTCGTACCGGAGCCTGCGCGAGACCGACGCCGTCCACGTCTGGCGGGGCCGGGCGCCCGACCATGACGATCCGGCGGCCTTCGCCGTGCTCTCGGCGGAGGAACGCGCGGCCGCCGCCCGCCGGCCCGCCCCGATCGGCGCCCACTACGCCCACGCCCACGTCGCGGTCCGGCGGATCCTCGCCGGCTACCTCGGCGCCGATCCCCGGGAACTGCGGCTGGGCCGCCGGCCCTGTCCGCGCTGCCCGGACCGGACCCACGGCCGGCCACGCGTGGTCCTGCCCCGTACGGGACTCGACTTCAACCTGTCCCGCTCCGGGGCGCACTGGCTGCTCGCGGTCACCGCGGAACGGCCGGTCGGCGTGGACCTGGAGGTCGCGCGGCCGCACGCCGACCTCTGGCTCACCACCCCCGCCTTCATGTCCCCGGCCGAACTGCGCCACCTGACGGGCCTGCCGGACGAGGCGGCGCGTGTCGCCGCCTACTACCGCGCGTGGACCCGCAAGGAGGCCGTGGTCAAGGCCGTCGGCGTCGGCGTCGTGGCGGACCTGGCGACCGTGGAGGTCGCCCCGCACCTCCCCGGCCCCGTCCCGGTCCGGCACACCGAGTCACTCGGACCGCGGTGGTGGCTCGTGCACGACCTCCCGCTCGGGCCCGGCACCTACGGGGCACTGGCCCGGGAACCCGAGAGCAGCGGACCGGTCCTGCTCGTCGATCCGGCCACCGCCGCCTTCACCGCGGCCCCGTCCCCTCCGGGGCGTCGGGCTGACGCCCTTCCGCACTCCCGCGAGCGCTCCGGCACCGCGGCTCTCAGGCCGCCCGCTCCTGCCGGAAACGCCCGGTCCCGGCGCACAGCCGCAGCAGACTGTTGAGCTGGTACACCGGCTCGCCCGGCTCGTCCGAGAAGCCCAGCAGCCCCTCGTCGACCAGTGACTCCAGCCCCTCCTCCACCTCGGCGACCGTGAGCCCGAGACAGCGGGCGGCCGAGCGGGCCGAGAACTCGTCGCGCTCCAGCCCCGACAGCAGCAGAAGCAACTCGCGGTCCTCGTCGCGCAGCCGGCGCAGCGACATCTCCAGGCTGCGCGGCACCGACAACCCTCGCACCTGCAACTCCTGGAGCCGGCTGTGCGGGTCCGCCAGCCGGTCCGCGAGGCGCCGCAGCGAGGAACGCGGCCGGCCGGCCAGCCGGGTCGCCACGATGCGCACCGCGAGCGGGAGCCCGGCGCAGTGCCGGGCGATCTCCCGCGCGGCCTCGGGCTCGGCCTCGATGCGCATCGGGTCCACCGCCGCGGACAGCATCCGCAGGGTCTCGTCGGTGCTCAGCGGGGGCAGCACCATGGTGTGCAGTCCGCCGATCGGGCCCAGGGCGGTCTGGCTGGTGATCAGCACGGCGGGCTCCGGGGCCCCGGGCAGCAGCCCGGACAACTGCAGCTCGCTGACGGCGTTGTCCAGGAGGATCAGCAGCCGGCGCCGGGCCGTGCGGGTCCGGTACAGCCGGATCAGCTCGTCCAGGTCCGGTTCGGCCGCGCCCACCGGCTCCCCGAGTGCCCGCAGCAGACCGACCAGTACGTCCCTCGGGGTGCGGGGCGAACCGTCCCGGTGGCGCAGGTTCACGTACAACTGCCCGTCGGGAAAGGCCCCCAGGCACTCGTTGGCCGCGCGCACCGCGAGGGCCGTCTTGCCGCTCCCCGGCATCCCCGTCAGCAGGAACCGGCGGGCGTGCCAGGTGCGCTGTCCGCTCGGCGGCAGCAGCCGGCGCAGTTCCGCCAGTTCGGCCTCGCGGCCGGTGAAGTCGGGGATGTCCGGCGGGAGCATCGCCGGTGTCACCGCCCGGGCGGCGGCGACCGGCGCGGCCGGCTCCGTGACCGGCTCCCCCGCCAGCACCGCCTGGTAGACCTCGGCCAGCTCGGCGCCCGGGGTCACGCCCAGCTCCTCGGCGAGCACCCGGCGCCCCTCGTGGTACGCGATGAGCGCGTCGGCCTGCCGGCCGCACAGGTACAGGGCCTTCATCAGCTGGGCCCGCATCCGCTCCCGCACCGGGAACTCGGCGACGAGCGAGGTCAGTTCGGGCACCAGTTGCCGGTGCCGCCCGAGCGCCAGGTCCACCTCGATCCGCAGCTCGGTGGCGGTGGCCCGGGCCTCCTCCAGCCTGGGGAGTTCGGCGTCCGCCAGCAGCTCCGTGACATTCGACAGGGCGGTTCCCCGCCACAGCTCGAGGGCGCCCCGCAGGTGGGCGTCGGCCCGCTCCAGGTCGCCCGTGTCGTAGACCTCGGCACCGAGTCGGGCCAGCCGCTCGAACTCCAGGAAGTCCACCTGGGAGTTCGCGGTGTCCAGCGTGTAGCCGGGCAGCTGGCGGACGATCCGCACGCCGTCGCCGAGCTGCATCCGCAACCGCGAGATGTACGTGTAGATCTGCGCGCTCACCGTGGCCGGCGGGCTCCACCCCCACAACAGATGACTCAACCGCGTGTCGGAGACCACGCGCCCCCTGGCCAGCAGCAAGGCCGCGAGCACGGTCTTGATCTTGGTTCCCGACAGGACGACCGGCTCGTCGTCTCTGCGGGCTTCCACCGGACCGAGAATTCGGAACTCCATGACATCCCCCTGTTCGGCTGCCTCTGCCGCTCCAGTCTGGAATCGCGGGGGCCCGGATGGTGGCTTTCGCCTTGTCAGGAGGCTGCGGTGGCAGGTCCCTGCGAGCTTTTGCCCGTGACCCGCCCAGGAGGATCCACCACCGGAGCCTGCAACGTCTTGCGCTGCGCCTCCGCCGCCATCTCCTCATCACCGTTCAGATACGCCGTGGTCGCATCCACCGCGCCC
>NZ_JBEYZD010000146.1:0-6598 GCF_040645895.1 Streptomyces olindensis
GCCACCGCGGTCAGGGCGATGCGTCCGGCGAGGGACTTGCGCAGTTCCATCATGTCGCGCTCCTCTTCTTACGGCTGGCCCCCAGCGAGGTCACGACCTTGACCAGCAGCAGTCCGGCCAGGGTGAGCACCAGCAGGATCACGCCTTGTGCGGCGGCGCCGTTCCACTGGTTCTCCTTGGTGACCTGCTGGTTGATCAGGGTGGCGATCATGGTCTGGTCGGGGCCGCCCATGAGGGCCGGGGTGATGTAGTAGCCCAGCGAGAGGATGAAGCTGAGCAGTCCCGCGCTGGCCAAACCGGGGGCGACCAGCGGCAGGTAGATGCGGCGGAAGATGGTCACCTTGCCCGCGCCCATGCTGGACGCGGCCGCGAGCAGGCGCCGGTCCACGCCGCGCATCACGCCGTACAGCAGCAGCACCGTGTACGGGAGCATCATCGACGTGGTGCCGATGACCACACCCAACTCGTTGTAGAGCAGCTGGAACGGCGCTCCGGGCACCGACATGGCGGCCAGGGTCTCGTTCACCAGGCCCTTGTCACCGAGCATGATGATCCAGCCGTAGGTGCGTACCAGGGCGCTGACGAAGTGCGGGACGACCACGACCAGCATCGCCAGACCCGCCAGGATGGGCTTGAGCCGGGTGATCGCCTGCGCCAGAACGAACCCGAACACCAGGCTCAGCACGGCCGTTTCGGCGGAGATCCGCAGCGTGGTGATCAGCACCGACAGATTCACGCCCGTCAGCGCGTCGGCGTACCAGTGCAGGGTGAACGAGCCGTCGGCGTCCTTCAGGCTGAGCAGCAGCGTGGAGAAGATCGGGTAGACGAACAGCACCAGCAGGTAGATGACAACCGGCAGCGCATAGAAGACCCCGACCCGCGTCCTGCGAGAAGCCAGCAGTTTGCGGGGGCGTGCGGGGGTGGTGGCGGTGAGGGCTGCCATGGCTCACCCTGCCTGTTCGTCGGTGGAGAAGAGGTTGACGTCCTCGGGATCCGCGCTGATGCCGACCCGCTCACCCGCGACCGGGCCGCGGCCGGCGGGTACTTCGAGGCGCAGCAGCGGCGCGTCCTTGCCGTCGATACGTACACCCGCGCGCACGAGGGTGCCCACATAGGTGGCGGTCTCGACGGTGCCGGTACAGAAGCCGTCGTCGGCGGCGCAGGCCCGCAGCCGGCCCGGCTGCACCGCGACCTTCACCGACGCGCCGGAGGGCAGCTCGTGGCGGCGGGCCTTGATCAGGCCGCCGTTGCCGTCCAGACGGACCAGGGTGTGCTCGTCGGTGTGCTGCTCCACGCGGCCGGGCAGGAAGTTGGCCGCGCCGAGGAAGTCCGCCACGAACGGCGTCCTGGGCCGCTCGAAGAGTTCCCTCGGGGTGTCGAACTGCTCGATGAGGCCGTTGCGCATGACCGCGATGCGGTCCGACATGACCAGCGCCTCTTCCTGATCGTGCGTCACATAGATGACGGTCAGGCCGAGTTCCTGCTGGATGGTCTTGATCTCGACCTGGAGCTGGTCGCGGAGCTTCTTGTCCAGGGCGCCCAGCGGCTCGTCCATGAGGATGACCGGCGGGCGGTAGACGAGGGCCCGGCACAGGGCGACCCGCTGCTGCTGTCCGCCGGACAGCTCACGCGGCTTGCGGCCGCCGAAGCGGGACAGGCCCGCGATCTCCAGCGTCTCCCCCACCCGGCGACGGATCTCGTCCTTGCCCACGCCCCGCAGGGTGAGCGGGAAGGCGACGTTCTCCTGCACGGTCATGTGCGGGAAGAGCAGGTACTGCTGGAAGACGAAGCCGAGGTTGCGCTTCTGCGGCGCGAGGCGGGTGACGTCGCGGCCGCCGACGGTGATGGTGCCGGAGTCGGGTTCGCAGAACCCGGCGATCATCATCAGCGTCGTGGTCTTGCCCGACCCGGACGAGCCGAGGAAGGTGACGAACTCCCCTGCCGCGATCTCCATCGACGCCTCGTCGACGGCGACCACATCGCCGTAGGTCTTGCGCAGGGCCACGACCGACAGCGCCTTGCCGGTCGCGGTGGCCGGCTTGTCACCGGCCATCTTCAACGACGGTGCCGCGATACCGAATTCACCCACGAGCCCACTCCAACCAGCGCTTGGTGACGGCCGACTCGTTCTTCAGCCACCAGTCGATGTCCGTGTCGAAACCCTTGTCGTAGTACTTCGGCGCACCCGCCAGCGCGTTGCGCTCGTCCTCGGTGAGCTTCGCGTAGGCCACCGGGGAGGACGGGTTCGACGGGAACGCCTTCGCCAGCGCGGCCTGGCTCTCCGCCCGCAGCGAGAAGTCCATCAGCTGGTAGGCGTTGTCCTCGTTCGCCGCGCCCTTGGCGATGGCGTAGCCCTGGAACTGGCGGCGCATACCGTTGAGCTGCCGCTCCACGGGGACGCCCTGCTTCTGCAGGTCGGCGATACGGCCGTCCCAGACGGTGGACATCGTCACTTCCTGGCGGCTGAGCAGCACACCGGGGAGCGGGCCGCTGTCCCAGAACTTCTTGATGTCACCCCGCAGCCGGGTCAGCACCTTGAACGCGCGGTCCACATCCAGCGGGTACAGCTTGTCCATCGGGACGCCGTCGGCGAGCAGCGCGAACTCCAGCTCCGGCAGGTCGCCGTCCGGGTTGCACATGGAACGGCCGCCCTGGAACGCCTTGGTGTCCCAGAAGTCCGCCCACGACTCCGGCTTCCTACCGCCGAACGCGTCCGTGCGGTACGCCATGCAGGCGCCGTAGAAGCTGCTGCCGACGGCATGGTCGGTGATCTGGTTCTCGGGGATCTTCGCGCTCTGCACGCTCTTGATCCGGTCGAGGTCCAGCTTCTCCAGGGCGTCCTGCTGGACGTACTTGGTGTGCGACATCATCGAGTTGTTGATCAGGTCGCACTGCGGCCGGCCCTGCTTGATCTGCGCCAGCAGCGGCGCGTCGTCCAGGTTCAGCACCTTCACCTGGATGCCGGTCTCCTGCGTGAACGGCGTGTAGATCGCCTTCTGCAGCGCCGCACCATAGGAGCCGCCACTGTCACGGACGACCACCGTCTTGCCGCCCTTGCCGCCACTGCCGGCACTGGCCCGGCTGGTGCCGGTACCGCAGCCGGAAAGGGCGGTCGCGGCGGCGACACCCGCAGTGACCCCGCCTATTCCTCGCAGGAACAGTCTGCGGTCGATTCGGGCATCTTTCATCGTGTGCCTCCTGGTGGTGCCGGCCGCGAGAAGGGGAGCGGCTGGGGACGTGGAAAGAAGGGGGGGTGGCTGGAGAGGGGCTAGGGGCGGGGGTCCGCCTCGTCTGATCCGGTGCCCAGACCGGGGGGCCGGAGGGTGTCGGCCCGCGCGGCCGTGTCGGGGTCCCACGGGACGGCCAGGGCGGCCAGTTCCTTGCCGGGGGCGACGGTGAGGCCGTGCATGCCGTAGAAGATCCGGCCGTCGGCCGGGGCGTGGACGGTGTGCTCCGTGCCGTCGATCGGGTCGACGATGCGGCCGAGGAGGTCGCCCTCGGTGACTTCGCCGATGACGTCGGCGTCGAAGGAGAACTCCGGGTACCACAGGCCGGTGGCCTCGGCGGTGACGCCGGCGGACCAGACCCACTCGCGGATCGGTGCCGGAGCGGAACCGTCCTGGTCGAGGACGCCCAGATGGCGAAGTGCCTTCAGCAGGCCGTCGACACGGCGGAGGGCGGTGGCCTCGTCCCGCCGGCCGAGCTGGCCCACCTCTACGAGGACCGCTGAGATGTTCCGGCGGGCGGCGGCGGCGTGGCTGTTGCCGCCCTCGGGCGTCAGCCCGAGGATGACGTCCTGGATGCCGAAGGAGGCTGCCAGTTCGGCCGTGGCCTTGTCCAGGTCCGGGTCACCGGTGAGGCGGTAGCCGACGAAGTCCCGCAGGACCTGGTCGATGCCGCCGCAGTGCAGGTCGATGTAGACGTCGGCGCCGTCGACCAGGTTCGCGAAGAGCCAGGCCGCCAGGCGCTCGGTGGGGCCGCCGGCCGGGTCGCCGGGGAAGACACGGTTGAGGTTCACGCCGTCGACCGGGGAGACGTTGAGCCGGCCCTGGTACACGGCGGGCGGGTTGGCGACCGGGCAGACGATCACCTGCCCGCTCACCTCACCGGGCTCCAGCAGGTCTGCCAGGCGCACGGCGGCTTCGATGGGAGTGAACTCGCCGCCGTGCACACCGGCGGTGATGACGACCCGGGGACCCGGGCGGGTTCCGTTGACCAGTGTCACCGGGATGTCCGCGGTGAGGGTGCCGAGATCGGCCTGGGCGGTGCCGCGCGTCTTGGTGCCGGGCGGGGCCTGAAGGGGGCCGACGCAGAGGGTGGTGTCCGGCATGGTCATGCCTCCGTACGGCCGACGGTGGAGAGGAAGTCGATGGGCTGCGGCGATGCGCCGTCGAGCGCGAGGTCCGCGGCGATGTCACCGAAGGCGGGCGAGAGCTTGAAGCCGTGGCCGGAGAATCCGGCGAGGAGGATGACGTTCTCGGCGCCGGGAAGCGGGCCGACCAGGGGGCGGCTGCTCTCGGTGTAGCCCTCCATGTAGACGGAGAGGCGGGTGGGGTCCGGGTGCAGGTCGGGCAGGTACCGCCCGATCAGCTCGGAGAAGATCTCCAGTTCGTCCGGCCGCACGGTGCGGTCCAGGTGGTTGGGGTCGTCGGCGAGCCGGTGCAGCGCGCGGGAGAGTCCGAGCTTGACCGAGATGCCGTCCGGGGAGGGCAGGCCGTAGCAGTGGGTGGGTGCCGTGCGGATGAACGCCGGGCGCTCCTCGCCGAACCAGCCGTCGGGGGCGGTGGGCACGTACCAGGCACTGATCAGGCGGCGGATCTCCACCTCCCACGGCAGGTCGGGCAGCAGGTCGTTGACCCAGGGGCCGGGCGTGACGACGGCGGTGTCGAAGCGCTCGCTGCCGGAGTCGGTGCGGATCTCCACGCCGCCCGCGACGGGGACGATCTCGCGGACCGTGCTGTAGCGGTGGATCACGGCGCCGAGCTGCTCGGCGCGGCGGGCGGCGGTCTGGATGGTCAGCTCCGGGCGGATGAACCCGGCGCGGCGGTCGAGCACGGCCGCGTCGCCGTCCTCGATGCGGTACTGCGGGAAGCGCTTGGCGAGCGCCTCGGCGTCCAGCACCTCATGATCGAGGTCGTGCTCGGCGATGGACTGAAGGACGGTGGCCATCTGCTGGTGCGCGGTGGGCCCCATGAGCAGGCACCCGGTCAGGCGGCGCAGCTCGCGGCCGGTCTCCTGCTGGAGCTGCTCCCAGAGGGCGTCGGCGTGCTTGAGGAGCGGAACGTACCGGGAGTCCTCGAAGTGTGCGCTGCGGAAGATCCGGGTCTCGCCGCCGGCGGCGCTGCGGTCGTGGCCGGGTGCGTAGCGGTCGTAGCCGACGACCTCGGCGCCGCGGGCCGCCAGCCGCCAGGCGGCCTGGCTGCCCATCGTTCCGACGCCGACCACCGCGACGCGCTTCCTGGCAGCTGACACAGGGCTTTCCTTTCGTATCGCCGAGGCGCATGCTGAGCCGTCGACGTGAGGATGTTCGATTCGAGATGGTTTGAGCGGGAGCCAGGTCCTCCTTGTGGACCTGCGGCTCGCAACCGCCGCGTCTCGCAGTCCGGCTCACTTCCGGGGGATCTCCCGTGAGGCCGTGCCACTATGTGGAATGCTGTGCTAGAATCTGGCACAGAGAATGACAGCGGCTTCAGCGAGGAGTCAAGAGGGTGTCCAGCGGAAATTTCGAGGATTAACAGGGGGAAACCGGATGGAAATGAAGAGCGTCACCAGGTCACTGCGGATCCTGGAGGCGGTCGCCCAGCATCAGCCCGTGACCGTAGGGGAGTTGACGAAGCTCTTCGGGCTGCCGAAGTCCACCGTGCAGCGCACCTTGGTCTCCCTGGCGGAGGCCGGCTGGCTGCGCGCCAACCGCAAGGACACCACCCGCTGGGAGATCGGCGCCCGCGTCCTGGCCGTACGCCCTGCCGCCCTGCAGGGCTCCAGCCTGTTCGCCGCCGCCCGTGAACCCATGGTCCGCCTTCGGGACGCGGTGAACGAGACCATCCACCTGTCGGTGCCGGACGCCCTGCAGTGCATGGTCGTGGTGGACCGCGTCGACTGCGACCAGGCCGTACGCACCTTCCACACGATCGGCGACACCTCGCCGCTGCACGCCACCGCCGTCGGGCGCGCCATTCTGGCCCACCTTCCGAAGCGGGACGTCGAGGACCTCATCGAGGCCGGGCTGGAGCGGTTCAGCGACACGACGCCCGTCGAGCCCGACGAGCTGCGCGCCGAGCTGGACCGGATCCGCGTCGACGGCTATGCGGTCAACCGCAACCAGTTCCGTCCGGGCGTCTGCGCCGTCGCCGCCGCCGTACTCGACGAGGACGGCACCCCGCTGGCAGCGGTGGCCGTCTCCATGCCCGAGGCGCGGTACGACGGCGGACGGACACCCCAGTGGGGCCGCCTCGTCGCGGACACAGCCGCGGAGATCTCACAGCGCCGCCTGGGCGCCTGAACGGCAGCCGCCGACGCGGACCTGACCATCCTGCTCCAGCAGCACCGCACGTACGACCTCCAGGGCCTGTCGGTGAAGGCCCAGCTGCTGCTGGAC
>NZ_JBEYZD010000147.1:0-6424 GCF_040645895.1 Streptomyces olindensis
CGTGGCCCGACTCCGTCAGCCGCCGCAGCAGCTCACAGGCCTTGTACGCGGCGATGCCGCCGCTGACCCCCAGAACGACCTTCGGCTTGTCCACGCCGACCGCCCCGCCGCATCCGGCACACCCCCCGGAGCGGCGGGGCGCCGTCCTGTGGAAATCCGGCAACACGGCCGCGCACGAGCGGAGTTGCCCCCTCATCGACCACGCCGGTCCCGAAGAACTCACCCGTGCGGAGAAATCCGGGATTCCGACACCCCGGAACACCCCCGAACGCGACCCCTCCCTTTCTCTCCGTAACGCTCCGTAACACGCGCGCAATACGACGCCACACTTCCGTCCCCGGCCGCGCCGACCCCCGGAACCTTTCCGAGCCCGTCCGCACCGCCCGCGCCACGGCAATCGCACGATCTCAGCCACTGCCAACCGGAAGTGCGCGTTCTCAGAATGCGGACTGCGGCGAAAATCCACCAAACCCGCCGAGAGGGGCCGCCGCCGAGATCAGGCATCCACCCCGTCATAACAAGAAAGTCACAAGCCAGCCCGCGCCGCTGACCCTGCCCTTACCCCGGGCTTAGAGTCACGGCCAGTCACCGCTCCATCGGGAGTTCGGTACCAGCGCGGCACTCACCCCCCGACCAGGGCGGGGCCTGCCTGTGAAAGGACTGATTGTGCGACAGCGTTCCTTGGTGATTCTTACCTCCGTTCTCACGACCGGAGCTCTGACTCTCACCGCCTGCGGCTCCCGAGACGACAGCGGTGACAAGAGCGGAGACAGCGGGAGCGGCACGACGCTGACCATCGGCGTCGACGCCCCCCTCTCCGGTGAGAACTCCACCACCGGCCTCGGCATCCAGTACGGCGCCCAGATAGCCGTCGACGACGCCAACAAGAACAACTGGGTCCCGGGCGTGAAATTCAAGCTCAAGGCCCTCGACGACAAGGCGCAGCCCGCCACCGGCCAGTCCAACGCGACCAGCCTCGTCGGCGACAAGACCGTCGTCGGAGCCGTCGGCCCGCTGAACTCCGGCGTCGCCCAGACGATGCAGCAGGTCTTCGCCTCGGCCAACATGGTCCAGATCTCCCCGGCGAACACCGCCCCCGAGCTGACCCAGGGCAAGAACTGGCAGACGGACAAGAAGCGTCCGTTCAAGACGTACTTCCGTACCGCCACCACCGACGAACTGCAGGGCAGCTTCGCGGCCGGCTACGCCTACAACGGCCTCAAGAAGAAGAAGGCCTTCGTCGTCGACGACAAGCAGACCTACGGCGCCGGCCTCGCGAAGATCTTCAACGAGCAGTTCAAGAAGCTCGGCGGCCAGGTCGTCGCGACCGACCACGTCAACACCGGCGACAAGGACTTCGGCTCCCTCGTCACCAAGATCAAGAACTCCGGTGCCGACCTGCTCTACTACGGCGGCCAGTACGACGAGTCCGCGCTGATCACCAAGCAGCTCAAGGACGCCGGCGTCAAGATCCCGCTGTTCGGCGGCGACGGCATGTTCGCCTCCACCTACATCGAGGCCGCCGGCAAGTCCTCCGAGGGCGACCTCGTGACCGCCATCGGTGTCCCCGCCGACACCCTGCCCGCCGCCAAGCAGTTCATCCAGACCTACAAGGACAAGGGCTACAAGGGCGACTACGGCGCCTACGGCGCCTACGCCTACGACGCCGCCACCGCCATCATCAAGGCCGTCAAGGCCGCGGCCGACGCCAACGGCGGCAAGGTGCCCTCCGACATCAACGACCTGCGCTCCAAGGTCGTCGACGGAGTCCAGAAGTCCGACTTCGAAGGCCTCACCGGCAAGGTGTCCTTCGACGAGTACGGCGACACCACCAACAAGCAGCTGACGGTGTACCAGGTCGAGAAGGGTGCCTGGAAGGCCGTCGAGACCGGCACCGCCGACCTGCAGTAGCACCGGCCCCCCCAGCAAGCCTCACCCCGGGCCGCGCGGAAGGAGGACCCCGACCGCGCGGCCCGTTTTCACACCCCCACACAGCACGCGACCACGCACGCATCCAGTGCACACGACCACCAGCGACATGGAGGCCATGCGGTGAACACCCTGCCGCAGCAGCTGGCCAACGGGCTGCTTCTCGGCTCGATGTACGGGCTGATCGCCATCGGCTACACGATGGTGTACGGCATCGTCCAGCTCATCAACTTCGCGCACGGCGAGATCTTCATGACCGGGGCGTTCGGCGCCCTCACGGTCTACTTCTACATCCTCCCCGACGGCACCTCGATGGCCCTCGCCGTACCGCTGATGCTCCTCGGCGGCGCCCTCGTGGCCATCCTCATCGCCGTCGGAGCGGAACGGTTCGCCTACCGCCCCCTGCGCGGAGCACCACGACTGGCACCCCTCATCACGGCCATCGGCCTGTCCCTGGCCCTCCAGGAGGTCGTCCGCAACTTCTACCCCGGCGCCGACCGCGCCCGCCACTTCCCCGGCCTCGACGCCACCCACGACATCGGCTCCATCACCATCAAGGACGCCGACATCTTCCTCATCGTCGCCGCCGTCGTCTGCATGGCCGCCCTCGCCTTCTTCGTGCGCCGCAGCCGCACCGGCCGCGCCATGCAGGCCACCGCGCAGGACCCGGACACCGCGCAGCTGATGGGCATCGACACCAACCGCATCATCGTCATCGCCTTCGCCATCGGCGGCTTCTTCGCCGCCGTCGCCGCCGTCGCCTACGGACTCAAGTACGGCAACGTCGACTACCGCATGGGCTTCCTGATGGGCCTCAAGGCCTTCACCGCGGCCGTCCTCGGCGGCATCGGCAACATCTACGGCGCCATGCTCGGCGGCGTCGTCCTGGGCATCGCCGAGACCCTCGCCTCCGCCTACATCGACGAGATCCCCGGCATGCAGCAGCTCGGCGGCCAGAGCTGGGCCAACGTGTGGGCCTTCTGCCTCCTCATCCTCGTGCTCCTCTTCAGGCCGCAGGGCCTGCTCGGCGAGCGCGTCGCGGACAGGGCGTGATCACATGACCGAGACGACCAAGACCCCCGCCCCGGACGCCACCCCCGCGCCGCCCGCCCTGCGCGGCCTCATACCGCTGCCCGCGGCGGCCGCCCGCGCCCTGCTCCTCGCCGGCGGCATCGCCACCGCGGCCTCCGCGTTCCTCGCCTGGACCTGGACCGACGAGTTCCCCGGCGACCTCACCATCAACGGCTACCCCGGCGGCCTGCAGTGGCTCACCTTCACCGCCGGCATCCTCACCGCCCTGTTCGCCCTCGCCTCCTACGGCATCCGCGGCCTCGGCTGGCTCCTGCCCGCCCGCAACAACGCACCCCTCGTCCTCACCGCACTCGGCGGCTTCACCGTCACCTGGTTCACCGTCATCGCCATCAGCGTCGAACTCGGCGGCGTCGTCAACCTCGAACCCGGCGGCTGGATCGCGGCCCTCGCCTCCCTCCTGCCCCTCATCGGCGCCTTCGCCCTCCCCCAGGAGCGCACCGGCACCGACGGCACCAAGGAAGCCCTCAAGGCCTACATCGCCAAGCCCGACCGCATCCCCGCCCCCCAGGCCACCGCGCCCTGGGTCCAGCGGGCCGTCATCACCGTCGTCACCATCATCGGCCTCGGCGTCTTCACCTACGGCATCGACACCGAGTACGGCGAACTCTTCGTCGGCTACCTCTTCGTCGTCACCTTCGCCATGTGGGCGCTGCACACCGCCGGCCTCCTCGACCGCTTCTCCGCGCAGGTCGCCGCCAACCGCAGCTTCACCCTCGCCATGGGCTTCGCCGCGGCCATCGCCTTCCCCTTCACCCAGACCGACGACCACTACGCCAACATCGGCGTCAACATCCTGATCTTCGGGACCGTCGCCCTCGGCCTCAACATCGTCGTCGGCCTCGCCGGACTCCTCGACCTCGGATACGTCGCATTCCTCGGCGTCGGCGCCTACACCGCCGCCCTCGTCTCCGGCTCCGAGTTCTCCACCATCTCCGGCGTCCACTTCCCCTTCTGGGCCTCCGCCCTCACCGGCGCAGCCGCCTCCCTCGTCTTCGGCGTCCTCATCGGCGCCCCGACCCTGCGACTGCGCGGCGACTACCTCGCCATCGTCACCCTCGGCTTCGGAGAGATCTTCCGCATCGCCGTCAACAACATGGACGGCGACTCCGGACCCGACGTCACCAACGGCCCCAACGGCATCTCCAACATCCCCGACCTGAACCTGTTCGGCTTCAACTTCGGCCAGGCACACGACATCGGCGGATTCACCCTCGGCCGCTTCGCCAACTACTACCTGCTGATGGTCCTCATCATGGCCATCGTCGTCCTGGTCTACACGCGCGCCGCGGACTCCCGCATCGGCCGCTCCTGGATCGCCATCCGCGAGGACGAGACCGCCGCCACCGCCATGGGCATCAACGGCTTCCGCGTCAAGCTCATCGCCTTCGCCCTCGGCGCCGCCCTCGCCGGCCTCGCCGGCACCGTCAGCGCCCACGTCACCTACAGCGTGGTCCCCACGCCGTACCAGTTCGCCGGATCCACCCCGCCCAACTCCGCGTTCCTCCTGGCCGCGGTCGTCCTCGGCGGCATGGGCACGGTCGCCGGACCGCTCCTCGGCGCGGCCCTGCTCTACCTGCTCCCCGAGAAGCTCGTCTTCCTCCAGGACAAGTCGCTCCTCGCCTTCGGCATCGCGCTCATCCTCCTGATGCGCTTCCGCCCCGAAGGCATCATCGCCAACCGCCGGCGCCAGCTCGAATTCCACGAGACCGGCCAACTCGACGTACCCAAACAGACCACGCTGACCGACGAACCGGCCGTCACCAAGGCGGGGGCGTAACCATCATGACGACACCTGTACTCGAAGCCCGCGACGTCACGATGCG
This sequence comes from Streptomyces olindensis, assembly GCF_040645895.1. NCBI lineage: Bacteria > Bacillati > Actinomycetota > Actinomycetes > Kitasatosporales > Streptomycetaceae > Streptomyces > Streptomyces olindensis. Next base: position 4,845 of record NZ_JBEYZD010000147.1, read on the forward strand.
CTTCGGCGGCCTCACCGCCGTACGCTCCGTCGACTTCACGGTCAACGCCGGCGAGATCGTCGGCCTCATCGGCCCCAACGGCGCCGGCAAGACCACCTTCTTCAACTGCCTGACCGGCCTGTACGTCCCCACCGAGGGCACCGTCTCCTACAAGGGCACCGTGCTCCCGCCCAAGCCCCACCTGGTCACCCAGGCCGGCATCGCCCGCACCTTCCAGAACATCCGCCTGTTCGCCAACATGACGGTCCTGGAAAACGTCCTCGTCGGCCGCCACACCCGCACCAAGGAAGGCCTCTGGTCGGCCCTCCTGCGCGGCCCCGGCTTCAAGAAGGCGGAAAAGGCCAGCGAAGAACGGGCCATGGAACTCCTCGAGTTCATCGGCCTCGCCCACAAGCGCGACCACCTGGCCCGGAACCTCCCCTACGGCGAACAGCGCAAGCTGGAGATCGCACGCGCCATGGCCTCCGAGCCCGGCCTGCTCCTCCTCGACGAGCCCACCGCCGGCATGAACCCCCAGGAGACCCGCGCCACCGAGGAACTCGTCTTCGCCATCCGCGACAAGGGCATAGCCGTCCTCCTCATCGAGCACGACATGCGCTTCGTCTTCAACCTCTCCGACCGCGTCGCCGTCCTCGTCCAGGGCGAGAAGCTCGTCGAAGGCACCTCCGAGGTCGTCCAGGCCGACGAACGCGTCATCGCCGCGTACCTCGGCGAACCCTTCGAAGGCGACCCCGGCGAGGCCGAAGCCGCCGAGGTCGAGGCCGCCGAAGCCGCCGCCGACGCGACCAGCACCACCAGCAGCACCAAGGGAGAAGCCAAGTGACCGCACTCCTCGAGGTCGAGGACCTCCGGGTCTCCTACGGCAAGATCGAAGCCGTCAAGGGCATCTCCTTCAGCGTCGAGGCCGGCCAGGTCGTCACCCTCATCGGCACCAACGGCGCCGGCAAGACGACCACCCTGCGCACCCTCTCGGGCCTGCTCAAGCCGACGTCCGGAAAGATCCTCTTCGACGGCAAGCCCCTCAACGGGGTCCCCGCCCACAAGATCGTCGCCCTCGGACTCGCCCACTCCCCCGAAGGCCGGCACATCTTCCCCCGCCTCACCATCTTCGAGAACCTCCAGCTCGGCGCCTTCCTGCGCAAGGACAAGGACGGCATCGAAAAGGACATCCAGAAGGCATACGACCTCTTCCCCATCCTCGGAGAACGCCGCAACCAGGCCGCGGGCACCCTCTCCGGCGGCGAGCAGCAGATGCTCGCCATGGGCCGCGCCCTGATGTCCCAGCCCAAGCTGCTCATGCTCGACGAGCCCTCCATGGGCCTCTCCCCGATCATGATGCAGAAGATCATGGCGACGATCGCCGAGCTGAAGTCCCAGGGCACGACGATCCTCCTCGTCGAACAGAACGCCCAGGCGGCGCTGTCCCTGGCGGACCAGGGCCACGTCATGGAGGTCGGCAACGTCGTCCTGTCCGGGACGGGGCAGGACCTGCTGCACGACGAGTCGGTACGCAAGGCGTACCTGGGCGAGGACTGAGGTCCCCACCGCATGTGAAAGGGCCGGCTTGCCTTCCGTACGGA
>NZ_JBEYZD010000148.1:0-6306 GCF_040645895.1 Streptomyces olindensis
TCCTGACGGCCGGGCCGCACAGCGGCACCACGTTCGACATCATCGGCAGCGTCGGTCGGGCCCCGCCGCCTCCCCCGCGGCGGGACGCGGTCCTCGCGGCCTGCCGCGCCGCCTGGCGCTTGCCGCTCGCCGACCGGGAGCGCGAGGTCGCCGAGCCGCCCGACGTTCCGCCGGGGCCCTGGGAGCCGCTCCCGCCGGATCCCGTGGACTCGGCGGCCTTGGGCGTGTTGGTCCGGGGCTCCGGGCCCGCGGCCGCGGGGGACGGTCCGTTGCCCGGGGCCAGTCGCGGAGCGGCGGCGGGACCTGGTGTGGAGACGTGGTCGGGGCCGGTGGCGGGACCGGGGGACGTGGCGGGTCCCTTGCCCGGTGTGACGTCCCCACCGGCGGGTGCGGAGGGCTCAGGGCCGGTCCTTCCCTGGTCCGGGTCGCTGCCGCTCTTGCCGACCGGGCCGTCGACGCCCTTGCCGTCCTGCTGCTGTGTGCTCTTCCCGTCCCCGGTCTGCCCAGTTCTGCGGTCGGGTTTCCCGGCTTCCGGCTTGGTGGCGGTGTCGCTGCGGCCCGTGCCCTCGGCCGGGACACCGGACGGCGACGCCGAACCGGCTCCCTGCGTACGAGCGTCCTCCCCTGCCTTGGCCAACTGGTCCGGCGGGGTGGTCTCCGTGGGTCCGACAGTCGCCCCGGGTGCCCCGGCGTCCGAGGCCCTGGCCTCTTCGTCACGCCGTGCGGCCTCGGCGTCCGCCTTGCGTTCGTCCGCGTGCTCGCGGTCCCGGTCCGCCCCGGCGGCGTCCGCCATCACGGCACCGCCGGTCACGCCCGGCGACGCCGTGAGGAGTTCGCCGCCCGATCCGGACGGATCGGTCTGCCCGTCGGTCGGACCGCTCAGGAGGCTGTCGAAGGTCTCGCTGCCGCTGTCCTCCTCGGCGCGCGACGCGGCCTCCCGGGGTGTGTCGGACTCGGTCTGCTGTGGTGCCGGCTCCGCCGCCGGAACGTCGACGGTGGCCGACAGGCTGGGCGGCGGGGCCGTGCCCTTGCGCCGTTCCTCCACGAGGTTGGGGTTCTTCGCCGCGTCCGTGTAGCCGACGAGGTCGACGTCGGGTCCGGGCTCCTGCCCGGCGGCCGAGGCCGTGTCGTCTCCGGCGTCCTGCTCGGCACCGTCCTGTGCGGGCTCCGCGTCCAGACCCAACGGCTCGTCGTCGGAGTCCTGTTCGTTCTCCGGGTCCCCGGTCGCGCGCGCCGCTGCGGTGTCACCGCCGGTCCGGGACTTCTCCCCCGGCTCGGTTCCGCTGCGGTCCACCGCGCTTGGAGACGAGGCGGGGCGGTGGGCGACGTCCCCTGCTGCGGTGTCCTGCCGCTGCTCCTGCTCGACGGCCTGCTTCTCGGGCTCCTGGGCGGGCTCGTCCTCGCCTCCGCCCGCGTCCTCCTCGGCACCCCGCTCGTCCTGCTTGTCCTGTTCCTGCTGCTCGCGCTCGGTGTCGGAGGCCTCCTGACGTTCGTCAGCGGCGTCCTGCCGCGTGTCCCGGGCGGAGGCGTCCTTCTCCTCCTGCTGGTCCTGGGAGCGCTCCTGCTCGTCCTTCGCCGCGTCCTGCTGAGGTGTGCCCGCGCCGCCCGGGGCCGGCGTGGCCGAGCCCGCGCCACCCGGGGCGTTCTCGGGATCCGCCTCATTGGACGGGGTTTCCTCCCGGTCGTCCCCGAGCGCGCCCTCGTGCCGTCCGGTGCCGGGCTCGTCCTGGCGTGCGTCCCGCTCCGGGGGATTCCCGGCCTCGGGCTCCGCCCGCTCGCGCTCCTCCTCGACCTCCTCCGCCGCACCGGGCACGGCGTGCGGAGCCGTCGCGGCGTCCAGCGGCGGCGGGCCCGACCGCTCGGTCTCCTCCACGCCCTCCAGCAGCCGGTCGACGACGGGCGCCGGCAGGCGTAGTTCCAGCCGGTCGAGGACGCTGTCCTGCACTTCGGGCGCCATCCGGGCCAGCTGGATCCGCACGCGGCCCGAACGGTCCTCCGGGTCGCCGCGCAGGGACCGCAGGAGCGTGTTGGCCAGGCGGTCGACGAGGGTGGCCGGGTCCGGTTGCTCCATGCGGCGGCGGTCGGCGTCGACGGTGGCGTACCGCAGCCACCCGGGCGTCCCCCGCCCTTCCTCGATCTCCGGGGCAGCGGCTTCCGGATCCCGCACCAGGTCCTGTGCCGCCGACTCCGCCTCCCGCTCGATCCCCTCCTGCGGCAGACTCACCGCGCCCAGCTCCCGCCCGGCCCGCAACGCGCCGAGGCCGTGCGGGTTCTGGACGGTGTGCAGGAGTTCGTGGGCGAGCAGGCGCAGGCCCTCGTCGGTGCCGGGCATGAAGGTGCCCTCGCGGAAGAACACGTCCTGGCCGACGGCGACCGCGTCCGCGCCCAGCAGTTCCGTCAGCCGGCCCGCGTCGCGGCCCGTGTGCAGGCGTACGCGGCTCAGGTCGTGGCCGAGGCGTTCCTCCAGCTCACGGCGGACGCCCGGGTCGAGCGGCTGGCCGGCGCCGCCGACGATGTCCTTGGGCTCGGGGGCGCGGGACTTGGCGGCCCGCTCCTTGCGCTTGCGGCGGCGCTGCTCGGCGGACTGCTCGGAACCGCTGTCCTGGGTGCGGGAGTTGCTCACGAGGTCACCTCCCCGCGGCCGCACAGGCCCTCGTGCACCGCGCGTGCCAGTTCCTGGCCGAGCCGGCGCGCGGACAGCCCGGCGGGCAGCGGCGGCAGGCCGGACAGGACATCGGCCGTCCACGGGCCGTCGGCGGGCACGCCGCGCTCGCGGACCAGCCGGGTCAGCTCGTGCTCGAACGCGGCCGCCACCCGGTCCGGGTCCGCGCGGAAGCCGTCGAGGACGAGTTCGCCTATCTCCACGCGGATCTCCCGCGGCGTCGGTGCCCCGCCCACCGGAGTCACACCGGTCTGTGGCGCACCCGTCCGTGTGCCACCCACCGGAGTCACGCCGGTCCGCGGCACACCCATCCGTGTCACACCCATCCGCGGACCTCCGTCGGCGTCAAGGAGCGTTCCAGCTTGAGGTATTCGGTGCGGGCCGCCGCGAGCATGTGCCGCATCTGGAGCGCCTCGCCCTCCTCGGCGGCGAGGAACGCCCCGGACAGGGCGATGTTGCGGATCGAGCCGCCCGCGACGGTCAGCCGCGCCAGCAGGTGCGGGTCGATGTCCTTCACCGGGGCCTGCGGCGGCAGCACGCGCCGCCAGATCTCGGCGCGTTCGTGCTCGGCGGGGAAGGGGAAGTCGACGACGAAGCGGATGCGCCGCAGGAAGGCGTTGTCGAGGGCCTTCTTCATGTTGGTGGTGAGGATGGCGAGGCCGCGGTAGGCCTCCATCCGCATGAGCAGGTAGCTGACCTCGAGGTTGGCGTACCGGTCGTGGCTGTCCTTGACCTCGCTGCGCTTGCCGAAAAGGGCGTCGGCCTCGTCGAAGAGCAGGAGCGCGCCGCCGCGCTCGGCGGCGTCGAAGACGCGGCGGAGGTTCTTCTCCGTCTCGCCGATGTACTTGCTGACCACCTGCGAGAGGTCGACGACGAACAGGTCGAGGCCGAGTTCCCGGGCCATCACCTCGGCGGCCAGGGTCTTGCCGGTGCCGGAGCCGCCGGCGAACAGCGCGGTGACGCCGAGACCGCGGCGCAGGGTCGCCGCGAAGCCCCACTCCTGGTGGACCAGGCCGCGCTGTCGTACGTGCGCGACGATCTCCCGCAGGACGCCGGTCTGCCGCTCGTGCAGGACGAGGTCGTCCCAGCCGGCCTGCGGTTCGATCCGGCGGCCGAGTTCGTCCATGCCGATCCGGGCCTCGTCCAGACCGGCCCGCCAGGCCAGGGCAGCGGCGTCGAGCTCGTCCTCGTGGGGCAGTTCCCGGCGGACCGTGGCGGCGGCGGACCGGACGACGTGCGGCGGCAGCTGGAACTGGGAGACCAGGGCCCGCAGTTCGCCTTCCTCCAGGTCGGCGACGTCGCTGAACGCGTCCGCCCACAGGGCCAGTTGCTCGTCGTCGGCCAGCGGAGGCACGCCCACCCGGGTGCCGTGCGGGCGGTCCGTGCGGCGCGGGTCGTCGCTCGACACGACGACGGGTACGGCGGCCGAGGCCAGGAACGCCTCCGTGGCGACCCGCTGTTCGCGGTCCGGCTCGCCGGACTCCACGAGCAGCGCGGCGGGCAGCAGGATCGCCTCGCGCTGCCACAGCCGGGCGAACCGGTCGCGCTCGGCGGGGTCGGCGGGGATGTCCTCGGCGCTCACCGCGTACAGCGCGAGCCCGGCGCGCGCGGCCGCCGCGGCGGCGATGTCGGCACGGCTGCGCAGATCGCCGCCGACCAGTTCCACCAGCAGCGGCGCGTCGGGGCGGGCGCCGTCCGTCCAGCCCGCCGCGACACCGCTCGCGGCCCTGTCGTACGACGGCGGCAGCCGGTCCGGCACGGGGGTGCGGCGCAGTTGCCCGTGCAGCCGGGCGTCGAGGTACGGCGAGCCGAGCAGGAAGTGCAGGATGCGCTCGTCGAGCCGCAGCCGGGAGGTCGTCAGCCGTGACGCGTCGTCCAGCTCCAGGATCCGCCAGCGGCGCAACGGCGACACCGGCAGCAGCGCGCTCCAGTGCGGTTCGTCCAAGGAGGCCAGGGCGAGTGAGAACGTCGGGTACGCCCGCTCGGGGTCACCGCCGGCGGCGGCGCAGCGCGCGGCAGTCGTGGGCTCCAGCTCCTGCGCCGCGGTCAGCAGTACGACGTCCCGCTCGAACGCGGTGAGCCCGAAGCAGGTGACCAGGGCGTCGAGGGAGGCGACCCCGGGGCCGTCGACGGACTCGGGCAAGGGGGCGTGGGCGCCCCGCCCTTCGGCGGCCTCGGGCAGCGGGCCGTGGGCGTCCCCACCGTCGGGGGACTCGAAAAGGGCGCCCTCGGCGGCGGAGTCGGAAAAGGTGCCGCGGGCCTCACCGCCGTCGGCCCTGCCCTCCGTGCCGCCGAGCGCGTGCGCGTCGACGCGGGCCAGGACACGCCGGATCTCCGCCGTCAGCGTCGTACCGCCGTCCTGTGCGGCGGCGCCCCCGGCCGTCGGCTGTGCTCCCATGTCCTCACCCGCCCCCGTCGCTCCCATGCGCCTCAGCTCTCCGTGTCCTCACCGCTGTCCGCCGTCCCGGCCGTCTGCCGGGGCCGTGCGGGCTTCGCGTTCGCGGGCTTGGCGGCCGCCTTCTTCCCGGTCCTGGCCGGCTGCGCGGACTTGCGGCTCCGGGTCGTCTTCGCGGGCGCCTTCGCCTCGGCCCCGGCCGCGGCCTTCGCAGGTGTGCCGGCGGGCTCCGCGGGCTCCCGCGAGGGCACGACCGGCTCCTCACCGACAGGTCCGGGCGACGGCGCCCCCGGCGCCCCGAACGGCAGCACCCGCACCTCCGGCCGCTCCACCGGCTTCGCCCGCGCCGGCGTCCCGCGGCCGTCGAGGAAGACCAGCGCGGCCTGGTAGACGACCGACAGCGTGTAGGGCGTCTGGTGCAGCATCCCCCACAGCTTGGACGTCTCGTCGACGTCCATCGCCGTCGGCGTGAACCGCACCCGCTGCGCCGCCTCGGCCAGGTCGCTCCCGCTCAAGTGGGGCCGCTGACCGGCGAGTTCGATGATGTCCCTGGGCAGCACGGGTATCTCGTGCAGGGTCCGCACCACCGAGCCGATCAGCCGCTGCCCGACCAGTTCGGCCTCCTCGCCGTACGCGCTGATCAGATAGTGCAGGTCGAGCGCGGCGGCCGGCCGCCGGACCAGCGTGCCGTCGGGCGCCCGGGTCGGCAGGTCGTTGTTGCGCTGCGAGGTGTTGGGCGTGACCTGGTACAGGAACACGGTGATGGTCGGCTCGGCCGGCGGATCCGCCGGCGGCTTGCGCGGTTCGACCTTCACCGCGATGTCGATGTCCGGCGGCAGGTTGTCCTCGATCAGCAGGGCGAGGGCCTGGGTGACGTGGGCGAGGGCAAGTGCGTTGCTCATGGCGTCAGTTCCTCGGTCCCTCTCCGCGTCCTGGTCCTGCTGCTTCTCGTCGTACGTCTGCCGTCCGGCCGGGGCTCACTCGCGCCCCCTGGCCAGGTAGTCCGCCAGGCTGACGGTCGCCCGGGGGCGCTCCGCCGCCCGTGGCCGGGGCCCGCTGCCGCCGCCCTGGGGCGATCCGCCCGCGGTGACCTCCAGTCGCCCGATCTGCACCTGCACCACCTGCTCGGCCTGGCGTCCGGGGCGCCGGGCCGCCGTCTGCCGTGCGGCATCCCGGGCGGCCGCCGTGTCCGCCGCGCTGGGGAGCAGCGGGGCGGCCCGTGAAGAAGACGCGCATCATGTGCACGAAC
>NZ_JBEYZD010000149.1:0-6289 GCF_040645895.1 Streptomyces olindensis
CGGCGAACACCGGGAACGCCGCATACAACCCGGCGCCCATACCCGCCCGTTGCGCACCCTGACCGGTGAACAGGAACGCGGTCTTTCCGGTGCCGGCCGTGCCGGAGACCACGCCGGCGGAGGCCGATCCGGCCGCCAGCTCGGCGAGGCCGGCCAGCAGGCTCGCGCGGTCACCGGCGACGACACCGCCCCGCCACTCCAGATGTGCCCGGGACGTCACCAGCGCGGAGGCCACGTCCGCGAGGTCGGCGTCGGGCCGCTCGGAGAGCCAGCGGTGCAGCGTGGCCGCCTGTGCGCGCAGTCCCTGAGCGCTCTTGGCCGACACGAGCACGGGCAGCGTCGTGGCCGGTCCCGCGGCCGGTGCGGCCGGTGCATCCGGTGCGGCCGGTGCGGCCGGTGCGGCCGGTGCGGCCGGTGCGGCGGGCTTGCGGGCCGGGGGTTCCTCGATGATCAGGTGCGCGTTGGTGCCGCTGATCCCGAAGGACGACACACCGGCCCGGCGGACCCGGCCGCCCGCCGGCCAGGGTTCGGGCTCGGTGAGCAGCCGCACCGAGCCAGCAGACCAGTCGACGTGCGGTGATGGCTCGTCGACGTGCAGCGTCCGCGGCAACCGCTCGTGCCGCATGGCCTGCACCATCTTGATCACACCGCCGACACCGGCGGCGGCCTGGGCATGGCCGAGGTTCGACTTGATCGACCCGATCCGCAGCGGCTCGGCGCGGTCCTGCCCGTAGGCCGCGATCAGCGCCTGCGCCTCGATGGGGTCGCCCAGCGTGGTGCCGGTGCCGTGCGCCTCGACGGCGTCGACGTCGGCGGGGGTCAGGCCGGCGTTGGCCAGCGCGTGGGCGATCACGCTCTCCTGCGACGGACCGTTGGGGGCCGTCAGTCCGTTGCTGGCGCCGTCCTGGTTGACGGCACTGCCGCGGATCACGGCCAGGACGTCGTGCCCGAGCCGCTGCGCGTCGGACAGCCGTTCCAGCACCAGCACGCCGACGCCCTCGGACCACGCCACACCGTCGGCGGCGGCGGAGAAGGCCTTGCACCGGCCCTCGGGGGACAGCCCGCGCTGCCGGGAGAACTCCACGAACAGCAGCGGCGTCGACATCACCGTCACACCGCCCGCGAGGGCGAGGGAGGTGTCGCCCTGGCGCAGTGCCTGGGCCGCCGTGTGGATCGCCACCAGCGACGACGAGCAGGCGGTGTCGATGGTGATGGCCGGGCCCTGGAGCCCGAAGGTGTAGGCGACCCGGCCGGACACCACGCTGCCGGCCGAGCCGGTCGCCAGGTAGCCCTCGGCGGCCGCGGCCGACCGCACCGAGTATCCGTAGTCCTGGTACATGACGCCCGCGTAGACACCGGTGTCGGTGCCCCGCAGCCCCGTGGGGTCGATCCCGGCGTGCTCCAGGGCCTCCCAGGACGCCTCCAGCAGCAGTCGCTGCTGCGGGTCCATCGCCGACGCCTCACGCGGCCCGATCCCGAAGAACCCCGCGTCGAAGTCACCGGCGTCGTGCAGGAATCCGCCCTCGCGGGTGTACACGGTGCCGGGCTTGTCCGGGTCGGGATCGAACAGGCGCCGCAGGTCCCAGCCGCGGTCGTCGGGGAACCGGGTGATCGCGTCCGTCCCCGAGGCGACCAGGTCCCACAGCTGGTCGGGCGATGCGGCGCCGCCCGGGTAGCGGCAGCTCATGCCGACGATCGCGATGGGCTCGTCCACGCGTGTCCGGCGGACGACCTGCCGGGCGCCGACGCCCGACCCGTCGATCCGGGAGCGGACGTGTGCCGCCACGGCGGCCGCCGTCGGATGGTCGAACACCAGCGTCGACGGCAGCGGCAGTCCGGTGGCCTTCGCCAGCCGGTTCCGGAACTCCACCGCGCCCAGCGAGTCGAAGCCGATCTCGCTGAACGGCACGTCCGGCCCGACCGCGTCCGCCTCCGGGTGGCCGAGCACGGACGCGGCGATCGCCCGGACCTCCTGGAGCACCGTCCCGTCCCACTCGGCCTCGGGGACGTCCGCGAGGCGCCGCACCAGTGAACTGCGGTCCGCGCGCCGCGCTCCGGCCGGGACGCGGATGACGGACCTGAGCACGGCGGGCAGCAGCCCGATCCGGCCGAGCGCCGTCAGGGCGGCGTGGTCCAGGGCCGCCGTCATGAGGAACGGCCGTTCCGTCGCCACCGCGTCGTCGAACAGTTCCATGCCCTGTTCCACCGACAGCGGGACCAGCCCGAGCCGCGCCCGGATCTGCTCGGCCAGGTGCTCGTTGCCCTCCTGGCCGAGGGCCGCGGCCATGCCGAGCTTCCACAGACCCCAGGCGAGGGAGTGCCCGGGCAGTCCCTCGCCGCGGCGCCGGCGGCACAGGGCGTCCAGCACGGCGTTGGCCGCCGCGTAGTTGCCCTGTCCCTGGCCACCGAGGTGGGGCGCGGCCGAGGAGAACAGCACGAACGCCGACAGGTCCCGTTCGCGGGTCAGTTCGTGCAGGTTCCAGGCGGCGTCCACCTTCGGCGCCAGCACCCGGTCCACCTGCTCGGCCGTCAGCGTCTCGATCGTGCCGTCGTCGAGCACACCGGCCGAGTGGATCACCGCGGTCAGCGGGTGTGCGGCGGGGACCGAGTCCAGCAGCTCGCGCAGCGCCTTCCGGTCGGCGACGTCACAGGCCGCGACCGTCGCGTCCGCCCCCGCCGCGGCCAACTCGGCCACCAGCTCGGCGGCTCCGGCGGCCCGGTCGCCGCGCCTGGACACGAGCAGCAGGTGCCGGACGCCGTGCGCCTCGACCAGGTGCCGGGCGACGACCGCGCCCAGCCCGCCCGTGCCGCCGGTGACCAGCACCGTGCCGTCACCGAAGACCGGCCGCTCCGCCCCGGCCTCCCCCACCGGCGCGACCTGGACCATGCGGGGCATCAGCAACGCCCCGGCCCGCACGGCGATCTGCGGTTCGTCACCCCGCGCGGCGGTGCTCAGCACCTCGTCCGGCAGGTCGCCGCCGTCGTGGTCGACCAGGACGATCCGGCCGGGGTTCTCCGACTGCGCGCTGCGCACCAGGCCCCACACGGCCGCGGCCGCGAGGTCGGGCACCTCGCCGGGCAGCCCCGCCGCGTTCCGGGTGAGGACGACGAGCCGGGACTCCGCGAACCGCTCGTCGGTCAGCCACGCGCGCAGCGTCGCCAACGCCGCGTGCACACCGGCGCGGACGGTACCGGGCACCTCGCCGTCCGACGGCTCGGCACCACAAGCCCCCCACACGATCACGTCGAGGGACCCGCCGGCAGGGTCGGCCGCCGCCAGCTCGGCCAGGTCCGCGAAGTGCTCCACCCCGGGCACCGGCACGCCGATGCCCACGGGCCGTGCGCCACTCTCGCCCGACGGCTCCGCCGACGGGACGGGCACCCACTCGATGTCGAACAGCGGCCCGCGGCCCCCGGTCCGGGCACGGTCCAGCGTCCGCGCGTCCACGGGCCGGGCGAGCAGCGCGTCGACGGCCAGGACGGGCTCCCCGGCCTCGTCGGCGAGATCGACCCGGACGGTCTCGGGCCCGGAGCGCGTGATCCTGACCCGAACCGTGTCCGCCCCGCGCCAGTACAGCCGTACGCCCCCGAAGGAGAACGGCAACGGCAGCCGCCCGTCCGGCAGATCGGCCAGCAGACCGTCCACCGCCGCGTGGAACGCCGCGTCGAACAGCGCCGGGTGGAGCCCGAAGCCGGACGCCTGTGCCCGGGTGGCCTCGTCCAGCGACACCTCGGCGAAGACCTCGTCGCCGCGTGTCCACGCCGAGCCGACGCCCTGGAACACCGGCCCGTAGCCGAAGCCGGCCTCCGCCAGCCGGTCGTACAGCGACTCGGACTCCACCGGCGTGGCGCCCACCGGCGGCCACTCCGCACCGCTCCAGGCCGTGTCGCCGCCCGCCTCCTCGGCGGCGAGCAGCCCGGTCGCGTGCAGCTCCCACCCGTCCGCCGCGCCCGCACCGGCCAGGTCGGTGCCGGCGCCTTGGGCGAGAGGCCGCGAGTGGATCGAGAACCCGCGCCTGCCCAGGTCGTCGAGTTCCCCCACCGTCAACTGGAGCTCGGCCGCCGTGCCGCCGTCCAGCACGAGCGGCGCCTCCAGCACCAGCTCCGCGACCACCGGCACGCCCAGTCGCGCACCGGCGGTCAGCACCAGTTCCACGAAACCGGTCCCCGGCAGCAGCACCGAGCCGAACACGACGTGATCGGCCACCCACGCGTGCTGCCCCACCGCGAGCCGGCCGGTGAAGACCCACTCGTCCTTCCCGGCGACCGCCACCGCACCGGTCAGCAACGGGTGCCCGAACCGGTCCCCGACACCGTCCGCCCCGGCGGACCGGAGCCAGTAACGCTGGTGCTGGAAGGCGTAGGTGGGCAGGGCGATGTGCTGCTGCGGGCGGCCCGCGAACAGCGGGGCCCAGTCGACGGTGACGCCGGCGGTGTGGGCGTGAGCGAGCATCGTGACGAACTGTTCGTGCTCGTCGTGGTCGCGGCGCGCGGCCGCCGCCACGAAAGCCTTGGTCTCCTCGGGGAGGCTCTGGCGGGTCATCGCCGCCAGGACCGCGTCCGGGCCGACCTCCAGGAAGCGGCGCACGCCGGAGGTGAGGAGTGTATCGACGCCGGGGGCGTAACGGACCGCTGCGCGGACCTGGCGGACCCAGTAGGACGGGTCGAGCAGTTCGTCGCCCGCGAGGTCTCCGGAGACGTTCGAGACGAGAGGAATGCGCGGGGTGTTGTAAGTGACCTCGCGCGTGACGGCCGCGAAGTCCTCCAGCATCGGCTCCATCAGGGCCGAGTGGAAGGCATGGCTGACCTGGAGGCGCTTGGTCTTGCGACCGGCATCGGCAAAGCGCTGCTCAACCTCCGCGATCGCGTCCTCGTCGCCCGAAACGACAATGGCTCCAGGGGCGTTGACCGCGGCGATGGATATCCGGTCGTCCGCGATCTCGTCCTCGGTAGCGGCTATCGCGAGCATCGCCCCGCCCTCGGGCAGAGCACCCATCAACCGACCCCGGGCCTCGACAACCCGGCAGGCGTCCTCCAGCGACCAGACGCCGGAGACGTGGGCGGCCACCAACTCGCCAATCGAGTGCCCGATCAGCACATCCGGCCGCACTCCGAAGGACTCCAACAGCCGGAACAGCGCCACCTCGAACGCGAACAGCGCCGGCTGGGTGAACTCCGTCCGGTTCAGCAGATCGCCGTCACCGAACATGACGTCCTTCAACGGCAGCGGAGCAAAGGCCGCACACACCTCGTCCAACGTTGCGGCGAACACCGGGAACGCCTCATACAACTCGGCACCCATACCGGCCCGTTGCGCACCCTGACCGGTGAAGAGGAACGCCGTCTTCCCCGAACCGACCGCCCCAGGTTCGAGATCACTCAGGCAGGACAGCAGCTCATCCCGGTCACGGCCGACAACCGCGCCCCGCCACTCCAACTGCGCCCGCGACTGCACCAACGAGGCCGCCACATCGGACAGATCCACATCCGGCCGCTCCAGCAACCACTCCCGCAGCCGCCCAGCCTGAGCCCGCACACCCGACTCACTCCGCCCCGACACCACCAACGGAATCACCGGCAGAGAAGGCGAAACAGATGCGGTCTCCTGCGTGTCGGGAGCCTCCTCCAGGATCACGTGCGCGTTGGTGCCGCTGATACCGAAGGACGACACACCAGCCCGGCGGACCCGACCGCTCACCGGCCACGCCTCGGCCTCGGTCAGCAACCGCACCGAACCTGAAGACCAGTCCACATGGGACGACGGCTCGTCGACGTGCAGCGTCCGCGGCAACCGCCCGTGCCTGAGCGCCTGCACCATCTTGATCACACCGGCCACACCCGCGGCGGCCTGCGTGTGGCCGATGTTGGACTTCACCGAGCCGATCCGCAGCGGTTCCTCGCGGTCCTGGCCGTACGCGGCGAGCAGCGCCTGCGCCTCGATCGGGTCACCCAGGGTCGTGCCCGTGCCGTGAGCCTCGACGGCATCGACATCCGACGGGGTCAGACCCGCGTTGGCGAGTGCCTGGGCGATCACGCGTTCCTGGGAGGGGCCGTTGGGCGCCGTGAGGCCGTTGCTGGCGCCGTCCTGGTTCACCGCGCTGCCGCGGATCACCGCCAGCACGTTGTGCCCCAACCGCCGCGCGTCCGACAACCGCTCCAGCGCCACCACGCCGACACCCTCGGACCACGCCACCCCATCAGCCGAGGACGAGAACGACTTGCACCGGCCGTCCGGCGACAGACCCCGCTGCCGCGCGAACTCCACGAACAACAACGGCGTCGACATCAC
>NZ_JBEYZD010000150.1:0-6204 GCF_040645895.1 Streptomyces olindensis
GCATCAGCACGCCCACCGATCCCCGGCCCACAACGTTCGCCGATCCCCGGCCCACCTGGCACACCGCTCCCGGCTCCACTCACGCGGGAGCCGGGGCAGGTCCTGGATTCCGTAGGTACGGGGCGTCCCCTTCCCCGTGCCTACGGATGGCCCGAAGGGGTGTTTCCCGGTACGGCCGTCAGTGGGCGACGACCGGGATCTGCACCTCGTCCGCCGCGCCCTCGCCGGAGCCGGTCACCGCGGTCATGTTCGGGCGGCCGGCGTTGACGAAGGTCAGGGCGATCGCGGCGGCCACCACGAGGATGCCGACGGCGAACCAGATGGCGCTGGTGTAGCCCTGCACCATGCCCTCCAGCTGGACCAGCTGCTGCTGGGACCGGCTGGTCGCCCCCACGATGTGGTCGGCGATGTAGGACGTGGTCGCCGAGGCGGCGATGGTGTTCAGCAGGGCCGTGCCGATCGCGCCGCCCACCTGCTGCGAGGTGTTGACCATCGCGGAGGCGACACCGGAGTCCCGCGGCTCGACCCCCTGGGTGGCCAGCGACATGGCCGGCATGAACGCCGTACCCATGCCGAGACCGAGCAGCAGCATCGCCGGCAGCAGCAGGGCCGCGTACGAGGAGCCGATCTCCAGCTGGGTCAGCAGCAGCATGCCGAGCGCGGCGACCAGGAAGCCGGGGCCCATGAGCAGGCGCGGCGCGACCCGGGTCATCAGTCGGGTGCCGATCTGGGTGGAGCCCGTGATCATGCCCGCGATCATCGGCAGGAAGGCGAACCCGGTCTTGACCGGCGAGTACCCCTTCACGATCTGCAGGTAGTAGGTCAGGAAGAGGAACAGGCCGAACATCGCGATGATCGCGAGACCGAGGGAGAGGTAGACGCCCCCGCGGTTGCGCTCGGTGACCACGCGCAGCGGCAGCAGCGGGGCCTTGACCTTGGCCTCGACGACCACGAAGGACAGCAGCAGCACGGCCGAGGCGACGAACATGCCGACGGTCACGGAGTCGCTCCAGCCTTCCGACTCGGCGCGGGTGAAGCCGTAGACGAGGGCGACCAGGCCGAGGGTGGACAGGATCACGCCGGGGATGTCGAGCGGGGAGCGGTTGCGGCCGCCCTCCGGCTCACGGATGACGAAGTAGGCGCCGGCCGCGGCGATGACGGCGAACGGGATGTTCACGAAGAACGTCCAGCGCCAGTCCAGGTACTCGGTGAGGAAGCCGCCCAGGATCAGGCCGACGGCGCCGCCGCCACCGGCGATCGCGCCGTAGATGCCGAACGCCTTGGCGCGCTCCTTGGCGTCGGTGAACATCACGGCGAGCAGGGAGAGCGCGGCGGGCGCGAGCAGGGCGCCGAAGACACCCTGGAGGGCGCGGGCGCCGAACATCATCGCCTCGTTCGTGGCAGCGCCGCCGAGCGCGGAGGCCGCGGCGAAGCCGCCCAGGCCGACGACGAAGGCCTTCTTGCGGCCCCACAGGTCGGCTATCCGGCCGCCGAACAGCAGCAGACCGCCGAAGGCGAGGGCGTAGGCCGTGACGACCCACTGCCGGTTGCCGTCGGAGATGCCGAGGTCCTGCTGGGCGGAGGGCAGGGCGATGTTCACGATGGTGGCGTCCAGGACGACCATCAGCTGGGCGAGCGCGATGAAGACGAGCGCTTTCCAGCGGCCCGGATCCGGTTCGGCCGGGGTGTTCAGGGCCTTTGAGGCTGTTTCAGACATGGAGGTACCCACTTCGGGACTTCGTGACGGAAAAAAGATGACGAAAGGGAACGGCTCGCGCCTGTGGGGACGGCCGTAGGGACTGCTGGACTAACAGGTCAGGACGGTCAGGGGCTGCTCGGTCAGGGGCTGCTCGGTCAGGGGCTGCTCGGTCAGGGGCTGCTCGGTCAGGGGCGGCGCAGGTCCTCCATGGTCACGGCCGCACCCGGCAGGGTGGAACGGGCGGGAGCCCGCAGCCCGTCCAGGAACAGCTGGAGATGACGGTGGACGAAGCGGTCGGCACGGAAGCAGTCCGTACCGGCCGGGGGCCTGCTGAGCTGGGCGACGGCGATCATGACGTCTCCGACGTCCACGTCGGAACGGAGCTGTCCGGCCGCCCTGGCCCGGTCCATGACCTCCGCGATCAGCGACTCGACCCGTTCACGCGCGGCCTCCAGGTCCGGGTGGTGCTGGTCGAACGTGCTGGAGACCATCGGGCACAGGGCGCTGATCCGCTCATCGGCGGCGGCGTGCACGAAGCGCTCCAGCGCCTCGAACGCGTCGCCGCTCTCGGTGAGCGCGAGCTCGGCCGCGGCGGCCGTACGGTCCATGACGGAGCAGACGACCTCGCGGACCAGCGCGTCGCGGTCCGGGAAGTTGCGGTACACCGTGGCATTGCCGACGCCGGCCCGGCGGGCGATCTCGTCGAGCGGCACCTCGGGGCCGTGCTCGACGAACATCTCCCGGGCGGCGGTGACGATCCGCTCCCGGTTGCGCAGGGCGTCGGCGCGCGGCCGGGGCGCCTTGCGCTGTACGGGGGTTGCGGTCTGCACGGCGTACTCCTGGTTCGTGGTGAGTAGTACTGGTACTGGTACTGGGATCTCGAACTGTCGGGCCGGGATCCGGGGAAGGCCTCCCCGTTTCGCTCGACACATGGCTAAACGGGGAGTGGGTCCCCGGTATTTCCCGCCGCCGGGGAATTTATCTGTGACCTGGCACACATGCAGGAGCTGCGCCCCGGCCCTGCGGAGCTACCCGCCGGAAACCCACGATCGGTCTCCTCCAGCGCGCGTCCCTCCACCCCGCGACGCAGGGTGATCGCAAGGGTGCAGTCGGACACCGGCGGCTGCCACGGCGCGGGAGGTCCCTTGCAGGTCACGTCCATGCAGCCGCAGCCCCGGCGCCCCCGGCCGGGCAGCGCGGGGCCGCCCGGCCGCCGGATATCCCGGCGCCGCCTGGCCGCGCTGGCCTGCGTGACCGCCCTGACCTTCACGGTGAGCACCTCGGCCGGCACGGGCCGCCTCGCCCCGGGCACCACGGCGGCCGGAGCGGGCCCCATCGCGCTCTCCCGCGACTCCGCGCACGGCCCCTGCATGATCCGCGGTGCCCGCGAGGTCCAGATGTCCGAGGGCATCCCCACCTCCGACGGCTACTCCCGCTCCACCGGCACCGTCCGCGCCCTCACCCTGATGATCGACTTCTCGGACGCCCCCGGCGAGGGCAGGGCCCTCAACCGCTTCCGGGAGTTCTTCCCGCAGACCCGCCAGTGGTTCCGCACCAGCTCCTACGGCCGCCTCGACTACCGCCCCGAGACCCCGATCCCGTCCTGGCTGCGGATGCCGAAGTCCTTCCGCGAGTACGGCATAGAGCGGGGAGCCCCCTTCGAGCCGGGCTACCGCGCGCTGGTCCAGGACATCGTCGCCGCGGCCGACCCGAAGGTGGACTTCCGCAGCTACGACCTGCTGAACGTGCTCGTGACCCCCAATGCCGGCCCCTCCGCCCTGGACACGGTCCTGTCCGTCACCTTCGCCGGCAACCCCGAGGCACCGCGGGCCGACGGCGTCCCCGTCGCCAACGCCTCCTTCGTCTACTCCCGCCAGGACGACGGCTCCGGCTCCTACGGCCGCACCGGCTACCGCGTCCTCCCCCACGAGAACGGCCACGTCTTCGGCCTGCCCGACCTGTACACCGCGGAGGGCGGGGGCGCGGTCGGCCACTGGGACATCATGAGCGAGGACTGGGGCGCCAACAACGACTTCCTCGGCTGGCACAAGTGGAAGCTGGGCTGGCTGGACGCGGACCAGGTGCACTGCGCGTCCTCCCCCGGCACCACGGAGTACACCCTGACACCGCTGGCCCTGGCCGGGGGCCCCAAGCTCGTCGTCGTCCCCCTCGACAGCAGGACCGGCTACGCCGTCGAACTGCGCACCCGCGCGGGCAACGACGAGACGGTGTGCCGCCCCGGCGTCCTCATCTACAAGGTCGACGCGGAGGTGGACACGGGCATGGGCCCGGTCACGGTCTACGACTCCCGCCGCGACAGCGGCGGCTGCACGCGGGCCCCGAACGTCCATGCGGAGCTGTCGGACGCGCCGTTCAAGGCCGGGGAGACGTTCAGAGATGCGCGGAGGGGGGTCGTGATCAGGGTGGTGGGGGCGGGGGCGGACGGGGGATATCGGGTACGGGTGGCCAGGGAGTAGTGCCGGACCAGTGGCCGACCAGCGGTCCCTCCGCCGAGCCTCGTCCGGATTACCGTAGGCGTGCCGCGACCGCCGTACCGGAGAGCCGATGCCAGCGAAGCCCATGCCCGAGACCCCCGAGGGGTCCGCCCGACCGGCTGACGAGAACGGGGAGCGGGGCGGGAGGACGGCTGCGGTCGACTCGGGACGGAGCACACAGACGGACACTCCACAACCTCTGCCGACGGAGGCGGTCACTCCGCTCATCCGCGGGATCGCGGTGCTGCGGGAGCTGACGGAGGCGGGCGGCACGCTGAGCCTGAGCGGCCTGGAACGCGCCACCGGCCTCGCCCGCTCCACGGTCGACCGCATCGCGGCCACGCTCGCCCGCATGGGCTACGTCCGCGTCGACGGCCGGGACGTGCACCTCTCCCCCCGCCTGATGGAACTGGGCAACGCCTACATGTCGGCCCTGCGCCTCCCCGCCCTCCTCTCCCCGCACGCGGACGCCCTGGCCGACGAACTGGACGAGTCGGTCTCCCTGGCGGTCGCCGACCGCGACGGCATCCGCTTCATCCACCAGGCGACCCGCCGCCGCGCGATGTCCCTGAGCTTCCGCATCGGCGACCTGCTCCCCGCCGAACGCACCGCACCCGGCCCCCTGTTCGCGACGGAGTGGACGGCCGCGGACTGGCAGCGCTGGCGCGAACGCAGGGCGGCGGACCCGAGGGACCTGTCCTTCACGGCCGTACCGCCGCGCACGTACGGGGCGGACGCGAGGTACGACGAGGACTTCGCACGCCGCGTGGAGGAGGCGTCGGCGAACGGCTGGGCCGTGGACGACCAACTGATCGAACCGGGCCTGGTGGCGATCTCGGCCCCGATCCGCTCCCCTCACGCGGACGGCGAAGCAGCCGCTGGGGAAGTCCGGATCGCATGCGTGGCAAGCATCGTCAGCCACACGAGCCGCCACACGGCACACGACCTGCGGACGACCCTCCTCCCGAGGCTGCGGACGGCGATGACGCGGATGGAGGAGGAACTGCGCCACACCCCGCCCCCGGAGCCGGGCCCACCCCCCTCGGACCTGGCGCTCTGGACGGGCGAGTCCAAGCTCCGACTCGGCCGCGACTTCATCGAATCCCTGGCGCGCGGCCTGACGGTCCTCACGGCGTTCGGCGAGGGCAGGCCGGAGCTGACGCTCACGGAGGTGGCCCGGGCGACGGGCCTGGCCAGGGCGACGGCCCGGCGGGCCCTGATCACCTACGAACACCTGGACCTGGTGACGACCCGGCGATCCCGCACCTTCACCCTCACCCCCCGGGTCCTCTCCCTCGGCTACCCACCCCTCTCCCGCACGTCCCTCCCCGAGATCGCCCAGCCCCACCTGGCCGACCTCACGTCCCGCATCCACGAGTCGACGTCACTGGCGGTGCTGTCGGACTCCGGCGAGGAGATCCAGTACACGGCGAGGGTGACGACGGGCCGGGTGATGAGCGTGAACATCACGGTGGGCACGCGCCTGCCGGCGTACGCGACGGCAGGAGGCCGAGTCCTCCTGGCAGACAGAACCGCGGCGGAGACGAGCCAGAGCACTTTGGCCTCGATCCGCTCGGATGGCTACGCCTTGGTCGACGAGGAACTGGAGGAAGGCCTCCGCTCCCTGGCGGTCCCCATCCGCGACCGCGCCGGAAGGGTGGTGGCGGCCCTCAGCACGGCGATGCACGCGACCCGCCGCTCCCACCGCGAATGCGTCACGGACCTACTCCCCCAACTCATGTCGACAGCCACCCGCATCGAATCGGACCTCCACACCGCCACCCGCTTCACCCACGTCCCCCTGACCTGACCCCCACACCCACCCGACCCGCATCCGGTACGCTGACGCCTGTGGTCTTCCCAACCACAGGCACGCCGCTCCTTGCGTCCGCTGCCACCGCCTTCGTAGCTCAGGGGATAGAGCACCGCTCTCCTAAAGCGGGTGTCGCAGGTTCGAATCCTGCCGGGGGCACCAGGTCAAAGGCCCGGCACCTCCGAAATTTCGGAGGT
>NZ_JBEYZD010000151.1:0-6194 GCF_040645895.1 Streptomyces olindensis
CCGGGCGAACACCCGAGTACAACCAGTACGCGGGCGTCCGCCCGGCACGCCGAGAGCACGCTCCCCCAAGCTCTCGGCTTCGCTCGAGCAGGGGGACCCCCATGACGCCGCAGGGCCCGCCCTCCGGGCGGACGACGGGACTTTACGGACACCCCCTAGCGGGAACGGAGGGGTGGCTGCGGCTACGCGGGTGTCACCGCGTGGCCGTAGCGCAGCAGGTTCTCCGGGTCGTAGGTGGCCTTGTCGTGGCGCAGGCGGGCGTAGACCTCCGGGGTCCAGGCGCGGGCGATGTCCCGTTCGTCGCCGGGCGTGCCGTGGATGTTGACCATGGTGCGGCCGGTGCCGTAGGGCGCCATGGCCGTGTAGAGGCGGCGCGTGGCCTGTTCGACGGCCTCCGCCACCGGCGGCGCGGGCATGATCCCGACCGACTCCATGAAGTACCGCGCGTCCCGGGCGCAGACGGCGTCCTCGACGGGTGCCGGGCGGGCCAGTGCCCCGCCCATGTGGCGCAGCGAGGTGACCAGCAGCGGGTAGTCGGCGCCGACGGCCGGTCCGACCTGCTCCAGGAACGTGCTCAGGCCGTCGGAGGGCAGGTCGCGCAGGAGCATGCAGCACTCCCGGGCCGGGAGCGGGTCCTGGGGCTCCATGTGGATGCGGTCCAGGGCCGCGTAGTCCATCTCCTCCACCAGGTCGACGGCCACGGGGGCCGCCCGGCGCAGCGGGGCGATCAGTGCTTCGCCCTCGGCCGTGTCGCCCGGCCAGGCGAGCGCGACCCGGGCCCAGAAGCCGCCGCGCAGGGGTTCCGGGATCTGCGGGATGGGCGGCAGGCGGAGCACCGAGAACATGCTGGCCATCTCGTCCGGGACCGTGCGGGTCCAGTCCGACCAGGCGTGCAGCAGGGACTCGGTGTGTTCGGCGTGCCAGTGCAGGCCGCCGCCGTAGAGGCGGGGGAGAGGGAGCAGTTCGGTGACCAGTGAGGTGACCACGCCGACGTTGCCCTTGCCGCCGCGCAGCGCCCAGAACAGTTCCGGCTCGTGCTGGGGGTCCGCCTCGCGCAGGCGGCCGTCCGGGGTGACGACCTGGAAGGAGCGGACCAGGTCGGCGGCGTAGCCGTAGGCGCGGCCGAGGACCGGGAGTCCGCCGCCGAGGGTGTAGCCGACGACGCCCGCGTCGGTGGAGGTGCCGCACAGGCCGGCCAGGCCGTGGGGGGCGCCCGCGGCGAGGACGTGGCTCCACTTCGCGCCCGCGGCGATCCGCGCGGTGCGGGTGGCCGGGTCGACCTGGACGTCCGTCATGCGGGACGTGGTGATCAGCAGGCCCTGTTCGATGGGGAAGTTGGCGCCGTGGCCGGTGGCCTGCACGGCGACGGGGGTGTGGGTGGCGTGCGCCCAGCGCATGGCGGTGACGACGTCGTCCGGGCCGGTGGCGCCGACGACCACGTCCGGGGTGTGGAGGGCTGCCAGGTTGAAGCCGGTGACCTCGTCGGCGTAGGCGGGGTCGCCGGGGCGCAGGACCGGGCCGTGGATCTCCGAGAGGGCGAAGAGGTCGGGGGTGTGGTGGGGGGCGGTCATCGCGTCCTCCGTGGGGGCGGGTACGGAGGGACGGCGGCGGCGGGGTCTGCTCGGGCCGTCGGGGTCCTTGTCCTTCTCGTTGTTGATTTCAGGATGGACCTCGGGGGTGGTGGGCGCATCGTGGGGCCGAGGCCCGGCGGCGGGGTGCCTCCGGCCTCCGACAGTGCGTCGGCATCGGGGCGTTTGCGGCGGGCGTAGCGTAGAGGGCATGACGACGTACGGATCTTTCCCCGGTACGCGGCCGCGGCGGTTGCGGAGCAACCCCGTGATGCGTCGGATGGTCGCCGAGACCCGGTTGCACCCCGCCGACCTCATCCTGCCCGCCTTCGTGCGTGAGGGCGTCAGCGAGCCCGTGCCGATCGAGGCCATGCCCGGGGTCGTGCAGCACACCCGGGACAGTCTGAAGAAGGCCGCCGCGGAGGCCGTCGCGGCGGGGATCTCCGGGATCATGCTGTTCGGTGTGCCGGAGGAGTCGAAGAAGGACGCGCTCGGGACGCCGGGGACCGATCCGGACGGGATCCTCCAGGTCGCCCTCCGGGACGTGCGGGCCGAGGTCGGCGACGACCTGCTCGTCATGTCCGACCTGTGCCTGGACGAGACGACCGACCACGGGCACTGCGGCGTGCTCGACGCGCAGGGCCGGGTCGACAACGACGCCACCCTGGAGCGGTACGCCGAGATGGCCCAGGTGCAGGCCGACGCCGGAGCCCATGTGGTCGGCCCCAGCGGCATGATGGACGGGCAGATCGGGGTCGTCCGCGACGCCCTCGACCAGATCGGGCGGGAGGACGTCGCGATCCTCGCCTACACCGCGAAGTACGCCTCCGCCTTCTACGGGCCCTTCCGGGAGGCCGTCGGCTCCTCGCTCCAGGGGGACCGCAAGACCTACCAGCAGGACCCCGCCAACGCGCGCGAGTCCCTGCGCGAGCTGGCCCTCGACCTGGAGGAGGGCGCCGACATGGTGATGGTCAAGCCGGCCGGGCCCTACCTGGACATCCTCGCCCGGGTCGCGGACGCCGTGGACGTGCCCGTCGCCGCCTACCAGATCTCCGGCGAGTACTCGATGATCGAGGCCGCCGCCGAGAAGGGCTGGATCGACCGGGACCGGGCGATCCTGGAGACCCTGACCGGCATCCGGCGGGCCGGCGCGCGGAACATCCTCACCTACTGGGCCACCGAAGTGGCCCAGAAGCTCGGTTAGCCGAGCGGATCGGCCGGAGGGCACCATCAAGTCCCCTGGAGCGTTAGGTTGTTGACCAGCGAAGTGGTTGCTGATTGAACCACCTACTCTCCAGGGAGACGTCCATGTCCGGTGACGCCCTCAGTCAGGACCCCGCCGAGCTGCGGAGGAGGATCGACAGCAGCAAGGCGCACCCGGCGCGGGTCTACGACGTCTTCCTCGGCGGCAAGGACCACTACCCGGCGGACCGGGACGCCGCCGCGGCCGCGCTCGCCGCGAACCCGCGCGGGTACCTCGACGTGCGGCACAACCGCGACTTCCTGCGCCGCGCGGTGACCACGCTGGTCGAGCAGGACGGCATCCGGCAGTTCCTCGACGTCGGCACGGGACTGCCGACCGCCGAGAACGTGCACCAGATCGCGCAGCGGATCGAGCCGGACACGCGGGTCGTGTACGTCGACAACGACCCGGTCGTCCTCGCCCACGCGCGGGCCCTGCTGACCAGCGGCCCCGAGGGGCGCACGGACTACATCGACGCCGATCTGCGGGACCCGGCCCGCATCCTGGAACAGGCCGCCAAGACCCTGGACTTCGACCGTCCGGTCGCGCTCTGCCTGGTCGCGATCCTGCACTTCGTCGCGGACGAGGAGGCGTACCCGCTGGTGCGCGAGCTGCTCGACGCGCTGCCCGCCGGCAGCCGCCTGGTGCTCAGCCACCTGACCGAGGACCTGAACCCGGAGAACATCCGCGCGGTCCAGCGGACGTACACCGAGCGGGGGTTCACCTTCGTGCTGCGGTCCCGGGCGGAGGTGGAGAAGTTCTTCACGGAGAACCGGCTGGAGATCGCCGAACCGGGCATCGTCCCCGCGCACCGCTGGCGGCCCGACCACGCGGCCCCCGTCCCCGAGCAGCCGGAGGAGTCCTTCCTCGCCGGTCTCGACGACATCGAGAAGGTCCGCTACCGCGACATCAACGACGTGACGGACGCGGACATCAACGTGTACGCGGCCATCGGCGGCAAGGGCTGACCGGGCGGGCGCCCCACGGCCCGGTCGCCCGCCCGGCCGGGCCCGCTGTCCGGATCCCGGAAATGTTCTTGTAGGCGGCACGTACTTCTCTAGGCTGCGGCGCACGCGCCGTCACCGCAGCCGAAGGAGCCGTGTCATGACCCTCACCGCGCCCACGCCCACCCGCTCTCCCGCGCCGCGACTCGCCGCGCGGGCGCGCTCGGTCGGCGGCTCTCCCGTGCGGGACATCCTCGCCGTCACCGCCCGCCCCGAGGTGATCAACTTCGCGGGCGGGCTGCCGGCGCCGGAGCTGTTCGACGCGGGCGCCATCGCGGCCGCCTACCAGGCGGTGCTCACCGAGGCACCCGGCCGGGCGCTGCAGTACTCCACGACCGAGGGCGAGCCCGGCCTGCGAGCCGCCCTGGCCGGACGCACCACCGTGCGCGGCCTGCCGACCGGTCCCGACGACCTGCTCGTCACCACCGGCTCGCAGCAGGCCCTGTCCCTGCTGGCCACCGCGCTCCTCGAACCCGGGGACACCGTCCTCGTCGAGAACCCCTGCTACCTGGCCGCGCTGCAGGCCTTCGGCTTCACGGGCGCCCGGGTCGTGGCCGTGCCCGGCGACGAGCACGGCCTCGATCCCGAGGCGCTGGCGGAACTGGTGGTGAGCGAACGGCCCAAGCTGCTCTACACGGTGCCCACCTTCCAGAACCCCACCGGCCGGACGCTGCCCGCCGACCGGCGCGCCGCGGTGGCCGCCGTCGCCGCCCGGCACGGACTGTGGATCGTCGAGGACGACCCGTACGGGGAACTGCGCTACGACGGCGAGCGCGTGCCGTGGATCGCCTCCCACCCGGGCGCCGAGGACCGTACGGTGCTGCTCGGCAGCTTCTCCAAGGTCATGGCGCCCGGACTGCGGCTGGGCTGGCTGCGCGCGCCCGATGAGCTGCGGCGCGCCTGCGCCGTCGCCAAGCAGGCCGCCGACCTGCACACCCCGACCGTCAACCAGCTCGCCGCGGCCCGGTACCTGGCCGACAGCGACCTGGACGCGCACGTCGCGCGCGTCGCCCGCGTGTACCGCGAGCGCCGCGACGCCATGCTCGCGGGGCTGCCCGGGGCGCTGCCCGAGGGGTCGGTCTGGACCCGGCCGGAGGGCGGCATGTTCCTCTGGGCGAGCCTGCCCGAGCCGTACGACACGACGGCGCTGCTGCCGCAGGTCGTGCGGCACGACGTGGCCTACGTGCCCGGCGCCCCCTTCTACGCCGGAACGCCCGACCGCACGACCCTGCGGCTGTGCTTCGTGACGCAGACCCCGGAGGAGATCGGGGAGGGGCTGCGCAGGCTCGGGGAGGGGCTGCGGGGCGCGGCTCCCGGCGCATAGGAGGCCGCCGCCCGGGGCCCGCGCCGGCCGGCCTCCCAAGTCCTAGGGCCAAGGGCCGAGCGGGAGTTACGGCTGTGGCCCGCCGACAGGGCGAACGGCCCTGCATACGGTGCTGTCATGTCCGAATCCGTGCAGTTCGACCTTGACGTGTATCTCCGGCGGATCGGGTGGGAGGGGGAGCGGCGGGCCGACGCGGCGACCCTGCGCGGTGTGCACCTGGCGCACACGCGGGCCATTCCGTTCGAGAACCTCGACCCCCTGCGCGGTCAGGCCCCTTCCCTCGATCCGGCCGACCTCATGGCCAAGCTGGTCCACAGCCGGCGCGGCGGTTACTGCTACGAGCACAACACGCTGTTCGCCTGTGCGCTCAGGGCGCTGGGTTTCCGGGTGACCCTGCTGGTCGCGCGGGTCGTCCTGGGCGCCGACAGCATCGCGAGCCGGCCGCGCACGCACATGGCGTTGCTGGTCGAGGTCCCCGGCGAGGCGCGGCCGTACTTCGCGGACGTGGGCTTCGGGGCGGTCGGCTCGCTGCTGGAGCCGGTGCCGCTGGTGGCGGACACCGAGTTCACCGGGGCCGGGCGGCGGCACCGGCTGGTGCACGCACCGCACGACGGCCCCCTGGAGATGTGGGTGCTGGAGGCCCACGACCGGGCGAAGGACGACTGGACCGCGCAGTACGCCTTCACCCTGGAGCCCTTCGAGAAGCCCGACTTCGACGTCATCAACTGGTACGTCGGCACCAGCCCGCGCTCGCCGTTCACCCGGCGCCTCTACGTGCAGAACGTCCGCGCCGACCGGCACCTGCTGCTCGACGGGCGGCTGCTGACGGAGACCCGCGCCGACGGGACGGTCACCGAGCGGGAGGTGACCGGCGAGGCGGAGGCACGCCGGCTCCTTCAGGAGGAGTTCGGCATCAGCGCGCCGGAGGGGCTGACGCTGCTGACCGGCTGACGGTGTTTAGGCCCTAGTTGTATTGATCACGAGCGTTGTTAACGCGGGCAGGGCTTGATCATGGCGAAGACCTCCGGTGTGGTGGAGCTGTCTAGGACTGCACC
>NZ_JBEYZD010000152.1:0-5580 GCF_040645895.1 Streptomyces olindensis
GCACTCGTAATGCGTAGGTCTCGGGTTCGAATCCCGAAGGCGGCTCCAGCAAAGGCCAGGTCAGATGCGTTCTGACCTGGCCTTTTGTACGACGAACCGGTCCAGGGTGCGGACGTAGTCGGCGGCACCCATGCGGCCGACCGAGCCCAGCCGGGCGGGGTCGACGTGGAAGTCCGTTTCGTCGATCAGTCCCTCGTCCGCGGTGACGTGCACGACCTCGCCGATGACGACGAAGTGGTCACCGACCGGTACCACCGCGGACGTCCGGCATTCGAAGGCGATGGGGGAACCGTCGATGCGCGGTGAGTGGACCCTCCGCCCGGGCACTGGCCGCAGCCCGGCCAGTTCATACTCCGACTCGCCGTGCGGGAGCGGTTTCGCCGAGGCGGTGGCCGCTTCGGCGTGCTTTTCGATCAGGACGTTGACGGTGAACTCCCCTGTGCCTCCCTCGGCCGGTGGGCGGGCGTTGCGGCACGAGTCCTTCTCGGAACGGTCGGCCCGTCGGCCCGCGCAGAAGAGCAGAGCCATCGGGGAGTACCCCACCGCCGTGTAGTACGAGAACGGGGCCAGGTTGACCGCCCCGCTCGGGGAGACCGTACTCACCAGGGCGACAGGCCGGGGGACCACGCTCCACAGCAGCAGCCGCTCGCGCTGTCGCCGGGTCATGTCCGCCACGTCGATGTCCAGCATGGATCAGTCGCTTTCGGTGTCGCGGGGACGATCGGCGCCGGGACCGCGCAAGCTCTGCGGGCGCAGGTCCGTCCAGACCCGGTCGACGTGGGCGAGGCAGTCGTCGAGCGTGCCGGTGAAGCCGACGGGTGACCATCCCGCCGGGGTCGTGCTGTCCGCGGGCCAGACGGAGTACTGCCGCTCGTGATTGATCACGACGTGATGGAGCCGGTCGCTGTCGTCCGCTGCCATGGAGTCCCCTTGCGTTCGGTGAGGTGAGGGTGAGGGTGGGGGCGGGTGGGGGCTCACGCGGGGCTGGGTGAGAGTTCCTCCGCGTGCAGGGCGCCGCGCAGCCGCCGCAGTTCGGGGAAGGGGAGCGTGATCCGCCGCATCAGGAACTCCTCCCCGGACGTGCCTCCGGTGCCCTGCTGCCCGCCGACCATCTTCGACATCAGCCCCAAGTGGGCCACCTTCCAGCGCCAGTAGCCGTTGCCGACGTCCAGGAGTGCCTCGGCGACCCGGTGCAGAACGCCGCCGGCGCTCCCGAGGCGGCAGACCTCGGCCACGGTGCAGTGCTGGTGGGTGGCGTTCGCCACGAAGGCCTCGTACAGCTCGCCCTCCTCCTTGCCGTCCCCCAGCAGTCGGCCGAGTACCCGGAACTGCTCTGACTGGGCCCCGCTGGCCGTTCCGAGGTAGGGCCGGAACTGGACGAAGTGGCGCAGCTGGAGGCGTTCCAGGACGAGTACCTGTTCATGGAGGACTCGGAGCAACTCGGCCGCGCGCTGGAGCAGTTCCACGCCGGTCTCCGCCCCCTCGGCCGGCCGGCAGGGACCGGACAGCAGGTCCCTCGCCAGGCTCAGGTCCGCGACGGTCTGCTTCAGCCAGAGCTCGCAGGACTGGTGGGCGACGATGAAGAAGTGTTCGGCCAGGACCACGGTCGGGTCGGCCGTCTCGGGGATCTGCGTCTCCTGGAGCGAGAGCAGGGTCTCCGTCTGGAGGTACGAGGAATAGCTCAGCTCAGCCATGGTCAGCTCCGCGTCAGTGAGTCCGTGTCGAGGAAGGCGAGGATGTCGGTGAGGAGTCGTTCGGTGTCCTGGAACGGGTGGAAGTGGTGGCCGTCTCGTTCGAGCAGGCTGAACGGCCCGGTGGTGACGGAGGCCCAGCCGGCCAGCGAGGCGCCGTCCACGAGCGGATCCTGAACGCCGTGGTAGCAGCGGACGGGGCAGGACAGGGGAGTGGCCGGGGACTCCGGCCGGTAGTGCTCGTGCGCCGTGATGTCCGCGCGCAGCACCGGGAGCAGCGCTTCCGCCAGCTCCGCGTCGTCGGCCATGGCGGGGTCGGCCCCGCCCAGTGAGTGGGTCAGGGACCACAGTTCGCCGTCGGAGAGGGTCCCGGCGAGCACTCTGCTCACCGTGCCGGGGGGCGGGCAGCTGGATGCCAACAGGCCGGAGGGAGGGCGGCCCAGCGCGCTCAGGGTCAGGGCGGTCTCGTAGGCGACCAGCGCCCCGAGGCTGTGTCCGAACAGCACGGTGGGCAGCGGGCGCAGGCGCAGCAGTTCGGACGCGAGCTCCGAACTCAGCGCGCGTACCTCGGCCGACAGAGGCTCGCCGAAGCGGTCGCCGTGTCCCGGATACTGTGCCGCCAGCAGCTCGACGGCCGGCGGGAGACCCGCGGCCCAGGCCCTGTAGACGGCGGCGGTGCCACCTGAGTGCGGGAGGCAGACGAGCCGTGTGGTGGGTGCGGGCGCTTGGGCCAGCGTCCGCAGGCAGTGGTCCCGGCCAGAACGAAGCATGACGCGCTCCTCCGTGTCGGACGTGTTCGTAAGGTCTCACGGCGTCCCGCGGCGGCAGGGCAATCTTTCGGCTCTCCGTCACCGTCAGGACCGGCCGCGAAAGACTTCTGACACAACTGGAGCGGGCCGGCTCGGCCGCTTGTGATGATCTGCGAACCGCCAGCCGGTGTCGGGCACTGCGCGCAGTGCGTTACCAGCCTTCAGTGGGGATGCGGACGATGAGCCGAACAGTGGTCGCCTCGCTCGATCTGACCGACTCGCGCACGTTCATGGAGCGGGACCCGTTCCAGTTCTTCGCCGAAGTGCGGGCGACCGAGCCGGTGTACTGGCATGCCGCCGCGCAGGGCCGGCCCGGGTTCTGGGTCGTGGCCGGGTACGCCGACGTCGTTTCCTGTTACGGCGCTTCCGGTGCCCTGGCTTCCGGCCGCGGCACCGTGCTCGACGTACTGCTGCGCGGCGACGACACCGCCGGGGGCAGGATGCTGGCCGTCACGGACCGGCCGCGCCACCGGGAACTGCGGGCCCTGATGTGGCGTGCCCTCTCGCCGAGGGTGCTCGACACGGTCGCACGGAAGGTCGAGCGGCGCACCGCCGCGCTCATCGAGCGCGCCGTCGACCTGGAGAGCTTCGACTTCGCCACCGAGGTCGCGGAACACGTGCCGATGCACACGATCTGCGATCTGCTGTCCGTCCCCGAGACGGACCGGCCCGAACTGCTCGGGTGGAGCAAGGGAGCGCTGACCGGGGCGGACGAACTCGACTCCCTGGAATCGCGCAACGAACTCGTCCTGTATTTCATGGACCTGGCCGAGCGCCGTCGCGCCGACCCGGGCGACGACGTGATCAGCACGCTTGCCACCGGGGTGGTCCAGGGCGAACCGCTGAGCCTGGAGGAGGTCGCCCTCAACTGCTACAGCCTGATCATCGGCGGGGACGAGTCCTCGCGGGTGTCGGCGGTCAGCACGGTCAAGGCCCTCGCCGAACACCCCGGGCAGTGGCGGGCCCTGCGGGACGGCCGGGTCGACCTGGACACCGCTGTGGAGGAAGCGCTGCGTTGGGCGACCCCCTCCTTCCACTTCGCCCGTACGGCCACCCGCGACCACGTCATCGGGGGCCGGCGGGTGCGGGCGGGAGACATCGTGTCGATGTGGAACATCTCGGCCAACAACGACGAGCGGGTGTTCGCGGATCCGCGCTGCTTCGACCTGTCCCGGTCCCCCAACCGGCACGTCGCATTGGGCCACGGACCCCACTACTGCCTGGGGGCCTTCCTCGGCCGGGCCGAACTGCGCGCCCTGCTGGCCGTGCTCGCCGCGACGGTCCGCGAACTGGAGGTCACCGGGCCGCCCACCAGGATCCAGTCCACCTTTCTCAACGGCTACAGCTCACTGCCGGTGCGTTTTCTCCCCCGGTGAGCAACCGGCATGGGCAAGCGGACCGACAGGCGAACGGAGAAGAGGAACGACATGCGTGTGACGGTCGACCAGCAGCGCTGCATCGGCTCCGGAATGTGTGTCCTCGCCGTGGACGAGGTGTTCGACCAGCGGGAGGAGGACGGGGCCGTTCGCCTGCTCCGGCAGGACGTGCCGAGCGAACTCCAGGACCGGGTGGACCACGCTGCCCGCGTCTGTCCTTCGCGGGCGATCACCGTCCGGCAGGAGCAGGGGACCGACGCCTAGGGGGTGTCCTGGGCCGCCGTCGTCGCCGCGGCCGAAGACATCGGGGGAGGAGCCCGTCATGCCGCCTGCCACCGCCCCGCCCTTGGGCGGGCATGCCCTGCTGGTCCTGCTGGTCCAGGCGTCCCTGCTGCTGGGTGCCGCGCTGCTGCTCGGCCGTCTCGCCACGCGGTTCCGGCTGCCCGCGGTGTCGGGTGAGTTGCTGGCCGGCGTCCTGCTCGGTCCCACGGTGCTGGGCCGGCTCTTCCCCGGATTCCAACACTGGCTCCGGATGAGCGAGGCCTCCCAGGCCCATCTGCTGGACGCGGTCGGCCAGGTCGGGGTGATCCTCCTCGTCGGGACGACCGCGCTGGAGATCGACCTCGCCCTGGTGCGCCGCACCCGGCGGACGTCGCTCACGGTGGGGGCCTTCGGCCTGCTGATCCCGCTGGGGCTCGGCTGTGCCGCGGGCTTCGCGGCGCCCGCGGCCCTGCTGCCGGACGACCGCGAACGCGCTCTGTTCGCCTTCTTCATCGGTGTGGCCATGTGCGTCAGCGCTCTGCCGGTGATCGCCAAAGTGCTGTCGGACATGCGGCTGCTGCACCGGGACATAGCCCAACTGACCATCGCAGTCGGCGTGGTGGACGATGTCACCGGCTGGATGCTGCTGTCCGTGGTGTCCGCCACGGCAGCGAGCGGGCTGACGCTCGGATCGGTCGCCGAGCCCCTGTGCGTGCTGGTGCTGATCACGGCCTGCGCCCTCCTCCTCGGCCGGCCGGCGGTCCGGTGGCTGATGGCCAGGGCGCGGTCCCCGCAGGCGGTCATGGGCACCGCGACCGTGGTGATCGTCGGATGCGCGGCGGCCACCCAGGCCATGGGCATGGAAGCGTCGTTCGGTGCCCTCGTCGGGGGCCTGCTGGCGGGAGCGGCCGGGGCGGAGACGAGGAAGGGACTGGCGCCCCTGCGCACCGTCACGCTCTCGGTTCTCGCGCCGCTCTACTTCGCCGAGGCGGGTCTGCGGATGGATCTGTCGGCGCTGGACACTTGGGTGATCGTCCTGGCGGCGCTGGGAGCGCTTGTCGTGGCGACCGCGGGCAAGTTCGCCGGGGCGATGCTCGGTGCCCGCGTCGCGGGTCTCGATCGCCGCAGCGGCCTTGTGCTCGGCGCCGGAATGAACGCGCGCGGAGTCATCCAGATCATCGTGGCCGGGATCGGTCTGCGGCTGGGCGTGCTGAACACCGCGTCGTACACCATCGTGGTGCTGGTCGCGGTCGCCACCTCGCTGATGGCGCCGCCGGTACTCCGCCGGGCCGTGCTGCGCATCGAGGTCAACGACGAGGAGCGGGCCCGGTCCCGGCGGGACCGGGACCTGGCGGGGGGGGGGGCGTGCGGGGAGGGGCCCGCCGCGAGGGCGAGACGGACACGTCATGCGCGGGGCGCCCGCGCCGCGCGGGGCGGCGCGCG
>NZ_JBEYZD010000153.1:0-5284 GCF_040645895.1 Streptomyces olindensis
CAGTTCGTGGTCAAGCGCGTGGCCCAGCTGGCCCGCTGGGCCCGCGAGCGCGGCGGCAAGGACGGCCCCGGCTTGGCGCGGCGCGTTCCGGTGCGCGGTCAGGCCTGCTTCGGCTCCACGAACTGCATGTCGAGCTGGATCTTCACCACGTCCCCGAGGAGACCCGGCGCGAAGTCGAGCCCGAAGTCGCTGCGCCGGATCTCGCCCGTCGCCTCGAAGCCGGCGTGCCGGCTGCCGTCCATGGGCACGTCGACGAGCCCGCCGAACTCCACGGCGAGCTTCACCGGGCGGGTCACGTCGCCGATCGTCAGCTCGCCCTCCATGGTCCAGTCCTCGCCCTCTCCCGACACCCGCGTCGAGCGGTACGACATCGTCGGACGCTTCTCGACGTCGAGCAGGTCGGCGGCGCGTACGTGGGCGTCCCGGTCGGCGTTGCCGGTGTTCACCGAGGCCAGGTCGACCGTCGCGGAGACCCGCACGTCCTCGACCCGTTCCCCGACGAACAGCTCGGCCTCCAGGCGCTCGAACCGCCCTCGCACCTTGGCGATGCCCAGGTGGCGGATGGTGAAGTTCACGGAGGAGTGGAACGGGTCGAGGGTCCACTGGCCCGGGGCGAGCGGCAGGGGAGTGGTGGCGGTGGCGGTCTCATTCGTCATGCCCCCACCCTGAGGGCCGCGCGGCCCGGTAGGGAGACCGGCCGGAGCCTGGTAGTGACGGGGCCACCCTCCGCATCCCCGGGCGCTGTACGTTCGGCGGGTGAGCGACAACGAGTTGGGCACGTACCTGCGCACCTGGCGCGAAGCCGTCACCCCCGCCGAGGCCGGCCTGCCCGCGGGGCCCCGGCGGCGCACCCCGGGTCTGCGGCGCGCCGAGCTGGCCACGCTGGCCGGCATCAGCGTCGAGTACCTCACCCGGCTGGAACAGGGCCGCGACCGCAACCCGTCCGCCCAGGTGCTCGGCGCCCTCGCCGACGCGCTGAACCTGTCCCTGACCGACCGGATGCTGCTCCGCCGCCTGACCAAGGAGGGGGAGGGCGGTGACCCCCTGCTCTGCGCGGCGGCCCCGACGCTCAGCCGCACGGCGCGCCCGACCGTACGGGCTGTCCTCGACCACCTGGAACCGGCCCCGGCCGTGGTGGTCAACTGGATCGGCGACGTCCTCGCCCACACCGCCGGGTACGCGCGGCTGGTGGGCCCCATCGGTCTGCTCGACGACGAGCGCCCCAACCTGCTCCGGCATCTGTTCACCGACGAGCGGGCACGCAGCGCCTACCGCGACTGGGACCGGGTGGCCGACGACCTCGTCGCCCGGCTCCGGCACGGCGTCCCCCTCCGCGATCCGCACCTCGCCGAGCTGGCCGAGGAGCTGACGGTGACGGCCGGGGCGGACTTCGCCGACCGGTTCGCCGACCTCACCACGACACCGCGGCGGACCGGCTCCCAGCACCTCGATCACCCTGAGGCCGGCTCGCTGCGACTGCTGCACGAGACGCTGGCGCTCTCCGACGAGGGCCAGCGCGTCATCGTCCACCTGCCCGCGGACGACGCCACCGCCGCCGCCCTGGACCGCCTCAACGGCCGCCGCCCCGGCGCGCTGCGAGCGGTGGCGGAGACCGGCTGAGGCACCTCGGCACCACGGACCGCTGGAAACCCGGTCCCGTCAGTGCCCGGCTCGTGCGCCCGTCAGCCGTCCACCTCGCGCGCGTCCACCGTTCAGCACCGCGTCCTGCGGCTCGCTCCCACATGCGAGGCAGGTGCCGGGATGCTCGGCCCTCGCACGAGGCAGGTGCCCAGGCGGCTCGGCCCCGCGCGGGGCAGGTGACCGCGGCCGGCCGGACGCGCTGCGGGCGGTGGCCGAGCGCCTGACCCACTCGGCGTGCCGCAGACGCCGCCCGGTCCGGTCGGTGCCCGGCTCGTGCGCGCCCGTCAGCCGTCCACCTCATGCGCGTACGGCGGCTCGGCCCCTGCCCGCGAGCACGTCACGGCCGCCGCCCGGGCCGCGAAGCCCAGCAGGTCCGTCCAGCCGTCGGGCCCCAGCGCGGCCAGCGCCGGCCCGCTGAGCGCGTCGCGCGCCGCGAGTCCGTGCAGCAGGGCCGCGTTGACCGTGTCGCCCGCGCCGATCGTGTCCACGACGTCCACCCGCTCGCCCGGCACGGCGTACGTGCCGCCGTCGGCGGTGAAGGCGGTCAGCCCGTCGCCGCCCCGGGTGATCACGACCGCCGCCGGGCCGGCCGCCAGCCACTCCTCGGGCGTGCCGCCGAGCCACCGGGCGTCCTCCTCGGAGAGCTTCAGCAGCGTCACCGACGGCAGCCAGCTCTTGAACCGCGCCCGGTAGGCGTCCGCGTCCGGGATCAGCCCGGCCCTGATGTTCGGGTCCAGCGCGGTGAACACGCCCCGCGCGGCCGCCGAGCGCATCAGCTCCTCGTAGGCGCTCGCCCCCGGCTCCAGCACCAGCGAGCACGTGCCGAAGGAGACCGCCCGGGTGCCGGGCGGCAGCGCGGACGGCGCCTGGAACAGCCGGTCCGCCGTCCCGTCGACGTAGAAGGAGTACGCGGCCGAGCCGTCCTCGCCGACGGTGGCGACGGCGAGCGTCGTCGGCTCGGTGCCGCGCTGCACGGACGCCACGTCCACGCCGGTCTCCCGCAGCCGGTCCAGCAGGGCCTCCCCGAAGGCGTCGTAGGACACCCGTGAGCAGAAGGCGGTGGGGGAGCCGAGGCGGCCCAGCGCCACCGCCGTGTTGTAGGGCCCGCCGCCGAGCGCCGGCTGCAGTGCCGCCAGGGCGCCTGTGCCCTGCGGTACCAGGTCGATCAGTGCCTCACCGGCGACGACGATCACGACGGGGTTCCTTTCTCGGACGGGTCGGGGCAGCCGCACGACGTGCGGTGGACGAAGGAACAGGGCAGCCGCACGGTCCGGGCGGGCCGGTCCGGCTCCGCGAGACGCTCCAGGAGCACCCGCACGGCCCGGGCACCGATGTCCCTGCTGGGCTGTGCGACCGCGGTGAGCCGGGGCGAGAACAGGTCGGCCCAGGCGAAGTCGTCGAAGCTGCACAGCGCGAGATCGCCCGGCACGGACAGACCCTGGTCGCGCAGGGCGCGCAGCGCCCCGATGGTCATGGCGTTGTTGCCGGTGACCAGCGCGGTGGGCGGCACGGCGAGGGACAGCAGGGCCGCGGTGGCCGCTGCGCCGCCGGCCGCCTCCGAGTCGCCGTGCACCAGGAGCCGCTCGTCGTAGGGCAGGCCGGCGAAGGCGAGGCCGCTGCGGTAGCCCATGATCCGCTCGCTCGTGGTGCTGAGCCCCGGCAACCCCGCCACCAGCCCGATCCGCCGGTGGCCGAGCCCGGCGAGATGGGTGACCAGCCGGGACGTCGGTTCGGCGTTGTCGGAGCAGACCTGGTCGAAGCGCGGACCGCCGCCCGACCCCGGCGCGTCCACCAGCCGGTCCAGGAACACGGCCGGCACGGCGTGCCGCCCCAGGTACGCGAGCAGCCCCCGCGGATCGACGGAGGGCGCGACGATCATGCCGTCCACCCGGCGCTCGTGCAGCAGCTGCACGACCTTGCGCTCGTGCTCGGGGTCGTCGTGCGGATCGGCGATGAGCAGGCTGTAACCGGCCTCCAGCGCGGCCGCCTCGACCCCTTGGAGGATCTCCGTGAAGTACGGGTTGCTGATCGCCGACACCGCCAGCCCGATGGACCGGGTGCGGGACGTCACCAGGGAACGGGCCAGCGTGTTCGTGGTGTAGCCGAGCTCCTCCACGGCGTCCAGGACCGCCTGGCGGGTGTGCGGCAGCACCGGGCGGGTGCCGTTCAGCACGTGCGAGACGGTCGCCACGGAGACACCGGCGCTCCGTGCGACGTCGGCCATGGTCGGCATGCCGCTCCCTTCTCCGCCGCGAGCCCAGGCCGGGAACGTATCGCATCCACGGCCGGACGTAAACGCTTGCGCAAGCGTTTACGTCCGACGGCGACGCAGCACCGAGTCGTCGCCCTGCCTCAGGCACGAGCTGGCGCAGCCGTCGACACCGACGCCCGTTTCCCTACTCCCAGTCCCAGCCGATCCCCAGGAACCCGGCCCGCACCCGCGGCTCCACCAGATGCACCGACCGGTGCCGCCCGCTCATCGCCAGCTCCTGGCAGCCGCTGCGGGGCGCGGCCACCGAGTGCTGGGCGAACCGGTGGCAGCGCACCGGGAGGGCCGCCGCGTCGAAGCACACCTGGAGCGCGTACTGGCCGCCGGCGGCGTCGAAGCCGCGGACGTACTCGCGTGAGACACCCGCCGTGCCGTCCTCGACGCCGTACCGGAAGAGGAACGTGTCCCCGGCCCGCAGCCGCGTGTCGAAGAGCAGCTCGGCCGCGAGCACCCCCGTGTCGCCGTGCCGGCGGACCCGTCCGACACGGCAGTTCTCCAGGGCGTGCACCGCCATGCGCTCCGGCACGGCCCCCCGGTCACCGTGGTGGACGGCCACGAAGCGGTCGACGCCGTCCCGGTGGGCGCGCACGATGTGGTGCGACTCCCGCTCGGCCAGCTCGCGCCGCGCCCCGATCCGGAGCCGCTCGTGGTGGGCGAGGGTGTGCAGGCCCCCGTCCGGCGGGCACCCCAGGTCGGCCAGCAGTTGGTCCAGGACCCCGGAGGCTTCGACGAGGGAGCGGTAGGACCGGGCCGCGGACCGCTGTGCCCCGGACACACTGTCGCCGGTCTCGGCGAGCAGCCGGATCAGCGACTCCTCGGGCAGCTCCAGGATCTCCTCCAGGGCGCGCACGGCCCGCAGCGACTCGGGCCGCTGCGGGCGCCTGGCCCCCTGCTGCCAGTAACTCAGGCTGGTGACGCCGACCTTCACGCCATGGCGGGACAGATGGTGCTGCACACGCTGCAGCGGCAGCCCGCGGGCGGCGATCGCGGCACGCAGGGCGACGTGGAAGGGGCCGCCTCGCAGGGCCGAGTCCAGTTCCGCGGTGGCGACGTCCGCGTGCTGTGGGGCGTGCGGCATGCAGGGGCCTCTCTGTGAGTCGGCGACGGCTGGTCAGACCGTTCGCGCGGGGCGCCCGGGGCCGTCCCGTCGGCGCAGGGGAGGTCTTCACATCCGTACGCCGTCGTTCAGGGGTCCCGAGTTCCCCCGCATTGAAGCGTGTTGACCTGGTCCCGACAACACCTGATGCCGGACAGTGATGTACTCCCGCCCGGGGCGCCCAGGGCATGCGAACGCCCGGGGCGCGCGCCCCCGGCGGGGGGCGGGGGGTTGTGGGCACGGCTGTTATCCAGAGACGGAATTAAAGTTTGCGGGGT
>NZ_JBEYZD010000154.1:0-5216 GCF_040645895.1 Streptomyces olindensis
GTGATGTCGACGCCGTTGTTGTTCGTGGAGTTCGCGCGGCAGCGGGGTCTGTCGCCGGACGGCCGGTGCAAGTCGTTCTCGTCCTCGGCTGATGGTGTGGCGTGGTCCGAGGGTGTCGGTGTGGTGGCGCTGGAGCGGTTGTCGGACGCGCGGCGGTTGGGGCACAACGTGCTGGCGGTGATCCGCGGCAGCGCGGTGAACCAGGACGGTGCGAGCAACGGCCTGACGGCGCCCAACGGCCCCTCCCAGGAACGCGTGATCGCCCAGGCGCTCGCCAGCGCCGGCCTGGCGCCCGGTGATGTGGACGTGGTGGAGGCCCACGGGACCGGCACGACGCTGGGCGACCCGATCGAGGCCCAGGCGCTGATCTCCGCCTACGGGCAGGAACGCGGCGACGCACAACCGCTGCGGATCGGCTCGGTGAAGTCCAACATCGGCCACACCCAGGCCGCCGCCGGTGTCGGCGGCGTGATCAAGATGGTGCAGGCCATGCGGCACGGGCAGTTGCCGCGGACGCTGCACGTCGACGAGCCCTCACCGCACGTCGACTGGTCTTCCGGTGCGGTGCGACTGCTGACCGAGGCCGAGCCGTGGCCCGCCGGCGACCGCGCCCGCCGGGCCGGTGTGTCGTCCTTCGGGATCAGCGGCACCAACGCGCACCTGATCATCGAGGAGGCGCCCGCCCCGGCCCCGGCACCGGACGCGTCCGACGACGAACCCCGTCCGGCCGGGGAACGCGTCACCACCAACGTCATGCCGTGGACCGTGTCGGCCAAGAGCGAGGCGGCGCTCCAGGCGCAGGCACGGCGGCTGCACGACTGGCTGCTCGCCCACCCGGACGCGGACCTCGCCGAGGTCGCCCACGCCCTGCTGACGTCACGCGCGCAGCTCGGACACCGCGCCGTCGCCGTCGCCGCCGACCGCGACACGATGCTCGCCCGCCTGTCCGCCCTGGCCGCCGGGGACACCTCGGCCAGAGCGCTCGCGGGCACGGTCGGCACCGGAAAGACCGCGTTCCTGTTCACCGGTCAGGGTGCGCAACGGGCGGGTATGGGCGCCGGGTTGTATGCGGCGTTCCCGGTGTTCGCCGCCGCGCTGGACGAGATCTGCGCCTGCTTCGATCCGCTGCTCGGGCGTTCCCTGAAGTCCGTCATGTTCGACGGCGGTGACGGTCTGCTGGACCGGACGGACTTCACGCAGCCGGCGTTGTTCGCGTTCGAGGTGGCGTTGTTCCGGCTGCTGGAGTCGTTCGGGGTGCGTCCCGACGTGCTGGTGGGGCACTCCATCGGTGAACTCGTGGCGGCCCACGTCTCGGGCGTGTGGTCGCTGGAGGACGCCTGCCGGCTGGTCGCGGCACGCGGGCGGCTCATGGCCGCGCTGCCGGAGGGCGGGGCGATGCTCGCCGTCGCGGCGTCCGAGGCCGCCGTCGTCGAGGCGATCGCCGGGTACGACGGCCGGGTGTCCCTCGCCGCGGTGAACGGGCCCGCCTCCGTGGTGGTCTCCGGCGACGAGGACGCGATCACCGAGATCGAGCGCGCCTTCGGGCAGGCCGGGCGCAAGACGACGCGGCTGCGCGTCAGCCACGCCTTCCACTCGGCCCACATGGAGCCGATGCTCGACGAGTTCGCGTCCATCGCCCGTACCGTCACCCACCGCCCGCCGCGGATCCCCGTGGTGTCGAACGTGTCCGGCGCGCTCGCCGGGGAGGAACTCCTCGACCCGGCCTACTGGGCGCGGCAGGTGCGGGCCGCCGTGCGGTTCGCACCCGGCATCGAGACGCTCGACGCCCTCGGCGTACGGCGGTTCCTGGAGCTGGGGCCCGACGCGGTCCTGGCCGCGCTGACCCACGCCTGCCTCCCGGCCGACGCCGAGGCGCGGGCGCTGGTCGCGGCGGCCACCCGGCGCGACGAGGAAGAGGCCGAACAACTCCTGTCCCTGCTGGGCGCGGCCCACACGGCCGGACCGGACGTCGACTTCGCCCCGCTGTTCGCCGGACGGCGCACCGCCCACGTCCCCCTGCCCACCTACGCCTACCAGCGCAGCCGCTACTGGCACGACCCGGCAGCACAGGACGCCCGGATCGGTGACGTCACACAGGCCGGACTCCGCTTCCCCGACCACCCGCTGCTCGGGGCGGCGGTACAGCTCGCCGGCCGTGACGAGTGGCTGTTCACCGGGCGCATCTCGCGCCGCAGCCACCTCTGGCTCGTCGACCACGTCGTCCACGACACCGTCGTCGTCCCGGCGGCGGCCCTCCTGGAGATCGCCTGGTGCGCGGGCGACATGCTCGGCTGCGCGGCCATCGAAGAACTCACGCTGCGCGCGCCGCTGGTCCTCGCCGCCGAACGGGCGACCGAACTCCAGGTCACCGTCGGCGCCGCCGACGCGGACGGCACCCGGACCCTGACCTTCCACTCCCGGACCGAGGACGACGAGCACGACACCGAGTGGGCCCTGCACGCCGAGGGTGTGCTGTCCTCCACGGCACCGCACGAACTCCCGGACGGCGACGACTGGCTCACCCCGGACGAGGCCGACGCCTCGACCACCGGCGAGGCCCTCTACGACCGCCTGACCGAGCTCGGCTTCCACTACGGGCCCGCCTTCCAGGGCGTGATGGCCACCTGGGGAGACGGCACCGACGTCATCGCCGACGTGTCCCTGGACGAGACCGCCCTGCAGCAGGCGTCCCGCTTCGGGATCCACCCCGCGCTGCTCGACGCGACCCTGCACGCCGCCATCGAGCTGCTCGCCCCGGGACTGGCGGACGGACAACTGCCGCTGCCCTTCTCCTTCTCCGGCGTGCACGTCCACCGCCGCGGCGCCGACGCGGTCCGGGCCCGGATCACCCGCACCGGCGACCAGAAGATCACCATCGAGGCCGTCGACCCGGCCGGAGACCCCGTCCTCACGGTCGGGACCGTGCTCGCGCGGCCCATCGACACCCAGGCGCTCGAAGCCGCCCGCGGCGACGGACACGGCACGCTCCTCACCGTGCGGTGGACCGAGGCCCCCGCCCCGGCCGAAACCCCGGCCGTCGGCCCGACGGCCGTACTGGGCACCGGACTGCCGGCCTTCACCACCCGCTGCCCCGACCTGGCCGCCCTCCTCGCCGCCGAAACCGTCCCCGACTGCGTGCTGTGGCCCGTCGAGACCGGCGACACCGCACCACCCGTGGCCGCGACGCACGAGCGCGTCCACGAGGCCCTGCTCGTCCTGCGCCGCTGGCTCGCCGCGGAACGCCTGACCGACACCCGGCTCGTGGTGGTCACCCGCCGGGCGGTCGCCCTGCCGGGGGAGCGGCCCGACCCCGTCGCGGCCGCCGTCGCCGGACTCGTGCGCAGCGCGCAGTCGGAGCACCCGGGCCGGATCGTCCTGCTCGACCACGAGGGCGACCACCTCACCGACGGCGACCTGACTGCCGACGACCTCACTGCCGACCACCTCACCGCCGACGTCGTCGCCGCCGCGCTGGCGTCGCAGGAACCCCAGGTCGCCGTACGCGGGCCCAAGCTGCTCATCCCCCGCGTCGCCGAGTCCGCGCCCATCCAGGCCCGGGAGGCCTTCGGAGCGGGCACCGTCCTCGTCACCGGCGGCACCGGCGGACTCGGCGCCCACATCGCCCGGCACCTGGTGACCGCCCACGGCGTCCGGCACCTGCTCCTCGTCTCCCGCCGGGGCGCCGGGGCCGACGGCGCTGCCGACCTGGTCCGGGAGCTGACCGGCCTCGGAGCCGACGCCCGGGTGGCCGCCTGCGACGTCGCCGACCGGGCCGCACTGGAGGACCTGCTCGGCACCATCCCGCCGGAACACCCGCTGACGGGTGTCGTGCACGCCGCGGGCGTCCTGGACGACGGAACACTCCAGACCCTCACCGCCGAGCAGCTCACCACGGTCCTCGCCCCCAAGGCCGACGCCGCCTGGAACCTGCACGAGCTGACCCGCGGTCACGACCTCGCCGCCTTCGTGCTGTTCTCCTCGGTCGCCGGGATCCTCGGCACGCCCGGCCAGGGCAACTACGCGGCGGCCAACGGCTTCCTGGACGCCCTGGCCCACCTGCGGCGCAGCGAGGGACTGCCGGCCGTGTCGCTCGCCTGGGGCCCCTGGAACCCGGACCGGGGCATGACCGGGAACCTGGACCGCGCGGCGCTGGCGCGCATGGGACGGCTGGGCGTCCGACCGCTCGACGACGAGCACGCCCTGCGCCTGTTCGACCGGGCCCTGTCCGCCGAGGGCGCGGCGCTGTCCGTCCTCGTCGACCTCGACCGCCCCGCGCTCGCCACGCAGGCCCGCGCCGGCCGGCTGCCCGCCCTCCTGCACACGCTGGCGCCCGTACCGGCACGCCGTGCGACCCCCACCGCGGCGCTGGCGCAGCTGCTGGAGGCCGCCTCCGACGACCGGCGGGACGCGGTGATCCTCGACTTCGTCCGCGCCCAGGCCGCGGCGGTGCTGGGACACGACTCCGCGGAGGCGATCGGGCCGGACGTGCCCTTCAGCGAGCTGGGCTTCGACTCGCTCGGGGCGGTGGACTTCCGCAACCGGCTCGCGAAGGCCACCGGTCTGTCCCTGCCGTCGACGCTGGTCTTCGACCACCCGACCGCGCTGGCCATGACCGCGTTCTTCCGCACCTGCCTCGAAGGCACCTCGGCACGGCCGGCGCGGCGCCGGGCAACGAGGGCCCGGACGGATGAACCGATCGCGATCGTCGGCATGAGCTGCCGCTACCCGGGCGGCGCCACGTCGCCCGGCAAACTCTGGGAGCTGCTGAACTCCGGAACGGACGCCATCACCGGCTTCCCCACCGACCGCGGCTGGGACCTCGACCGTCTCTTCGACCCGGACCCGGACAAGCCCGGCACCGTCTACACCCGCGAGGGCGGATTCCTCCACAACGCCGGTGACTTCGACGCGGGCTTCTTCGGCATCGGCCCGCGCGAGGCGCTGGCCATGGACCCGCAGCAGCGGCTGCTGCTGGAGGCGTCCTGGGAGGCCCTGGAGGACGCCGGCATCGACCCGACGTCCCTGCGCGGCACCGACACCGGCGTCTACGCCGGCCTGATGTACCAGGACTACGCCGTCGGCGAGCCCTCGGCGCACTCGTCCGCCGAGGGGCACCGGGTGACCGGTTCGGCGGGCAGTGTGGTCTCGGGTCGGGTGGCGTATTCGCTGGGGTTGGAGGGTCCGGCGGTGACGCTGGACACGGCGTGTTCGTCGTC
>NZ_JBEYZD010000155.1:0-5186 GCF_040645895.1 Streptomyces olindensis
GGAACGGTCGCTTCCTTTGTACTCACCCTCTCGGGCTTTCCTCCGGGCGCTTCCCTTCGGTCTTGCGTTTCCGACTCTATCAGATCTTTTCTCGACCCGATTTCCTCGGTGCTTTCCAGGTTCCCGCTTCCGCGTTTCCCTTTCCGGCGCATCCGACTTTATCAGAGGTTTCTCAGTCGGATTTCCCGCCCCGGCCGGACACGGTCCCCGGTGCCTGAGTTGGACCGGGTGCCCCGTCGGGAGGAGTTGTAAACCTACTGGAGCGGGGCGCCTCGATGCAAATCGAGGCGCCCCGCTCCCAGTTGGCACTGGCTCAGACCCGACGGGCCGTCAGACCTCCA
Source organism: Streptomyces olindensis (assembly GCF_040645895.1). Lineage (NCBI taxonomy): Bacteria > Bacillati > Actinomycetota > Actinomycetes > Kitasatosporales > Streptomycetaceae > Streptomyces > Streptomyces olindensis. The sequence continues at coordinate 342 of NZ_JBEYZD010000155.1, forward strand.
CCACGACAGGCAGGATCATCGGCCGGCGCCGGTACGTGTCCGAGACCCACTTGCCCAGCGTGCGGCGTACCAGCTGCTGCATCTGGTGGGGTTCGACCACGCCGTCCTGCGCGGAGCGTTCGAGTACCTCGGTGATCCGGGGGATCACATCGCCGAAGGCGGAGTCCTCGATGCCGGAGCCGCGGGCCTGGACGTGCGGGCCGCCGGTGATCTTCCCCGTGGACGAGTCGATGACCACGAAGACCGAAATGATGCCCTCGTCGCCGAGGATCTTGCGGTCCTTGAGGGCCGGCTCGCCGACGTCTCCGACGGAGAGGCCGTCGACGTAGACGTAGCCCGCCTGGACCTTGCCCGAGATCTTCGCCTTGCCCTCGACCAGGTCGACGGCGACGCCGTCCTCGGCGATGACGATGCGGTCGTGCGGGACGCCCGTGAGGGCGCCCAGCTCGGCGTTGGCACGCAGGTGACGCCATTCGCCGTGGACCGGCATCAGGTTCTTCGGGCGGCAGATGTTGTAGAAGTACAGCAGCTCGCCCGCGGAGGCGTGGCCGGAGACGTGGACCTTGGCGTTGCCCTTGTGGACCACGTTGGCGCCCCAGCGGGTGAGGCCGTTGATCACGCGGTAGACCGCGTTCTCGTTGCCCGGGATCAGGGACGACGCCAGGATGACCGTATCGCCCTGGACGATGCGGATCTGGTGGTCGCGGTTGGCCATGCGGGACAGGGCCGCCATCGGTTCGCCCTGGGAACCCGTGCAGACCAGGACCACCTCGTTGTCCGGGAGGTCGTCGAGTGTCTTGACGTCCACGACCAGGCCCGGCGGGACCTTCAGGTAGCCCAGGTCCCGGGCGATGCCCATGTTGCGGACCATGGAGCGGCCGACGAAGGCGACCCGGCGGCCGTACTCGTACGCCGCGTCCAGGATCTGCTGGATGCGGTGCACGTGGCTGGCGAAGCTCGCGACGATGATGCGCTTGCGGGCGCCCGCGAAGACCTGGCGCAGGACGTTGGAGATCTCCCGCTCGGGCGGGACGAAGCCCGGCACCTCGGCGTTCGTCGAGTCCGAGAGCAGGAGGTCGATGCCCTCCTCGCTCAGGCGCGCGAATGCGTGGAGGTCGGTGAGGCGGCTGTCCAGCGGGAGCTGGTCCATCTTGAAGTCGCCGGTGTGGACCACCATGCCCGCGGGGGTGCGGATGGCCACGGCCAGCGCGTCCGGGATGGAGTGGTTGACCGCGACGAACTCGCATTCGAACGGGCCGATGCGCTCGCGGTGCCCCTCCGCCACCTCCAGGGTGTACGGGCGGATGCGGTGCTCCTGCAGCTTGGCCTCGATGAGGGCGAGGGTCAGCTTGGAGCCGATCAGCGGGATGTCCGGCTTCTCGCGCAGGAGGAAGGGGACGCCGCCGATGTGGTCCTCGTGGCCATGGGTGAGGACGATGCCCTCGATGTCGTCGAGGCGGTCCCTGATGGACGAGAAGTCCGGCAGGATCAGGTCGATTCCGGGCTGCTCCTCCTCGGGGAAGAGCACTCCGCAGTCGACGATCAGCAGGCGGCCGCCGTACTCGAAGACCGTCATGTTCCGGCCGATCTCGCCGAGGCCGCCGAGCGGGGTGACCCGCAGGCCGCCTTCGGGGAGCGGCGGGGGCGGGCTGAGTTCAGGATGCGGATGACTCAAAAGACTCTCCTCACCACGCGCGCCACGTACCGGTTGGGCACGTGGCGCGCGTGACGTTCGTGCATGAGCAGTTGTCGTTGTGGGGTGGCGCGGGCACCGGTGGCCCGCTTATTCAGTTGTGAAGCACATGCGCGGGGGTTCGCGCGAAGTCTGATGTCAGAGCTGTACCCCGCCGGCGGCAAGATCGATCTTGAGTTGCTCGATCTCCTCGGGCGCGCACTCGACCATGGGGGCGCGCAGGGGTCCGGAGGGCAGGCCCTTGAGGGCGAGCGCCGCCTTGGTGGTCATCACGCCCTGCGTGCGGAACATGCCCGTGTAGACGGGGAGCAGCTTCTGGTGGATCTCGGTGGCCTTCTGGACGTCGCCCGAGGTGTACGCCTCGACCAGGGCGCGCAGCTCGGGGGTGACCACGTGGCCGACGACGGAGACGAAGCCGACCGCGCCGACGGAGAGCAGCGGCAGGTTCAGCATGTCGTCGCCGGAGTACCAGGCGAGGCCGGAGCGGGCGATGGCCCAGCTGGCGCGGCCGAGGTCGCCCTTGGCGTCCTTGTTGGCGACGATCCGCGGGTGCTCGGCGAGGCGGACGAGCGTCTCGGTGTTGATCGGGACGCCGCTGCGGCCGGGGATGTCGTAGAGCATGACCGGCAGGCCGGTGGCGTCGGCGACGGCCGTGAAGTGCCGGTAGAGGCCCTCTTGCGGGGGCTTGTTGTAGTACGGCGTCACGACGAGCAGGCCGTGTGCGCCGGTGCGCTCCGCCGCGCGGGCGAGTTCGATGCTGTGGTGGGTGTCGTTGGTGCCGACCCCGGCCACGACGTGGGCGCGGTCGCCGACGGCCTCCAGGACCGCCCGTACGAGATCCGATTTCTCCGCATCGCTGGTGGTGGGCGACTCGCCGGTGGTGCCGTTGATGATCAGGCCGTCGTTGCCTGCGTCCACCAGGTGGGTGGCGAGCCGCTGCGCGCCGTCGAGGTCGAGTGCGCCGTCCGCCGTGAAGGGCGTGACCATGGCGGTGAGGACCCGCCCGAAGGGGGTCTGCGGAGTCGAGGTCGGAGCCATGGGTTACACGCTACTCGTTGCTCAGGACCGGGTCTGCCCTCGGGGCAGGCGACAAGTCGTGACAAGGGTGGAGCCCGGCACTGCCTGCTCGGGGGTTCAAGCAGTGCCGGACCCGTTTGATCAGGCTAGATGAACTTCTCCAAATGCCGCAATACGGACACTTCGCGCGGCTGAACCGTACATCTGTACCTGATCGGGGAACGGGAGCGCGTTACGGCGCCACGCGCCCGTTCGCGTTGAAGGCGGCGTACGTGAGCGGCATGAGACGGGCCCACTCGGCCTCCATCTTCTCGCCGACCATCTCGATCTCGCGCTGCGGGAAGGACGGGACCTTCGCCAGCTCGTGCTGGGTGCGCAGGCCGAGGAAGTGCATCAGCGAGCGGGCGTTGCAGGTCGCGTACATCGAGGAGTACAGGCCGACGGGGAGGACGGCGCGGGCGACCTCGCGGGCGACGCCGGCGGCGAGCATCTCCTGGTAGGCCTCGTAGGACTGCCGGTAGGAGTCCTCCATCACACGGCCGACCAGTTCCTGCTGGGCCTGGGTGCCCTCCACGAAGACGTACTTGCCCGGGCGGCCCTCCTGGACGAGCTTGCGGGACTCGTCGGGGACGTAGAAGACCGGCTGGAGCTGGCGGTAGCGGCCGCTCTCCTCGTTGTACGACCAGCCGACGCGGTGCCGCATGAACTCGCGGAAGACGAAGATCGGGGCGCTGATCAGGAAGGTCATCGAGTTGTGCTCGAAGGGGCTGCCGTGCCGGTCCCGCATCAGGTAGTTGATCAGGCCCTTGGAGCGCTCGGGGTCCTTCTTCAGCTCGTCCAGCGACTGCTCGCCGAGGGTCGAGACGCGGGCGGCGAAGAGGACGTCCGCGTCGGACGCGGTGTGCTTGACCAGCTCGACGGTGACGTCGCTGCGGTAGCTGGGCTTGGTGTCGTCGGCGGGAGTGTCGGTCACGGTTGGCAGGGCCTTCCCATCTCGTCGTGTGGCGACGCCACTCTACGGCCCGGTGAAATCAGTGCTATCGGTGGCGTGCCGCAATGAAGTCGGTGAAACAGGGCACCTCTGAGGGAGTTCGCTCGTCTCTACAGATGAAAGTGATCCGTTCCACCCCTGAAGGGAGACGCACCCCTGATGTCCGGTCGGCGTGAACCCGTACCGTTCGCCTTCGTCGCAGAGGCCGACAGGTTCCGCAGCAATGTCACTCCCCCACCGCGTGAGCGGCTGTCCGTCGGCCAGATGGCCGGCCGATGGCTCATGGGACTCACCATCGTGGCGGGACTCGTGGGGTCCCTGGTCATCGGGACGCCCGCGCTGTCGCCCGACCATTCGGCCGACCAGCCTCAGCAGTCCCAGGCGTCCGAGAGGCGCTGAGCAGCACCGGGCCGGCCGTGACTCCATCCGGCCCCCCACCGGTGGTGACCGGGGACACAGATCGGTAGCCTCACCGGGCACAGCCCACGCATGGATCGAGTGAGGACCAGCCGTGCCCCTGCCCTTCCTGACGGCCGACCGCGTTTTCGAGGCGGCGGACGACGTTCCGCTCCCTTATGACGACCGTGACCGGTGGCGGCGGCCGTACCGGCCCGGGCCCTGGCGGGTGGGGGTGGCGGCGCTGGCGCTGCTGCTCGCCTCGTTCGTGCTCTTCGCCGCCGTCATCATCGCGGCGACGGCCGAACCGGCCTCCGCCGGCCTGGTCTTCGGTCTCGCGCTGCTCGTCATCGCCGCTGCGCTGCGGCTGCTGCGCATGGGCGTGTGGGTGAGCGCGCGGGGGCTGCGGCACGTGGGCTTCCTCGCGACGCGTACGGCCTCCTGGGAGCAGGTCACCTCCGTGCGTACGGTGCAGCAGCCGGTGCGCTGGCTGGGACTGCCCCGGACGGTGCAGGGCCAGGCGCTGCTGCTCGTGCGGCAGGGGCGGCCGGCGGACGGTCTGCCGCCGCTGCTGACCACGCACAACGCGGACTTCCTGGGCCGCACGGAGGCCTTCGACCGGGCGGCCGACTCGGTGGAGGCGTGGGCCGAGGAGTACGGCCCGCGCTGATCTGTTCATCCTCATGCCGGCGGGGCCGGACCGTGTGCCCGACGAGGCGATCGGCTGCGGCTTCCACGAGGCCGTGCG
>NZ_JBEYZD010000156.1:0-4698 GCF_040645895.1 Streptomyces olindensis
GGCCCGGCGCCGCGGCGCCGGGCCCTTCCCCGTCTTCTGTGGCCGTCGCGTTACTCGAACTTCCCCCGACCGCTCAGCGCGTCGCGCAGCCGGTCGACCATCCCGGTGCCGGGTGCCAGGAGCTTGTTGGCCGGAGGCTTGTCGGGAGCCGCCGGGTGGGGCCTGGTCGGAGCGGTCTTCTTCGCCGTGCGGACCTTGTCGCCCAGCTCGTTGAGCGTGTCCATCGGGCACGCCTGCCGCAGCCGCGGGAAGAGGTTCCCCTCCTCGTCCGCGATGTGCGAGCGGATCTCGCTCATCAGCATGCCGATCAGGCGGTCGAAGTCGGCGTCGCCCGCGTCACAGCCCTCCAGGTCCTTCATGATCCGCTCGGCCGTGGCGTGGTCCTGCAGCTCCTGGTCGGCCAAGGCGTCCCCGCCCGCCACGTGCTCGCGCACGGCCGGATAGAGGTAGGCCTCCTCGGCGACCGAGTGCCGCACCAGCTCGATCGTGACCTGGTCCGCGTACACCTTGCGGTCCTGGTGACCGGACGGCAGTGCCTCGATCCTGCCGAACATCTCCTCGACCTCGCGGTGATCGGTCACCAGCTCGTCGATGACGTTTCCTCCGTGTCCCATGTCCTTCACCTCCAGCCCTCGGGTCCCCCGGGCCCCCGAGGGCTAACGCGCGGTCGGTACGGTCGGCCCCGCCCCGGGGTCAGGCGGGGAGCTTGGCGCGGACCCGCCCGGCCGCGGCGGCGGGACGCGCGGTGGCCCGGACGGAACGCCGCACCAGGCCCGCGTCGTGCCGCAGGCCGCGGGCGGCGTGCGTGGAGCGCCACAGCATCGAGGGGCGGGCGCCGGTGTCGTCGGCGGCGATCAGCAGCCCGCCGAGCATCGACATGTTCTTGAAGAAGTGGATGCGCTGCTGGGCCCGCTCCGAGGGGTCCTCCGCCTCCCAGAAGCGGTGCCCCGCCAGCGTCGTGGGCACCAGCGTGGCCGCGATGGCGAGCGCGGCCGGCCGCGGCATGCGTCCGGTGGCCAGCATCAGGCCGGCCACGACCTGCACGGCACCGTTCAGCCGTACGACCTGCTCGGTGCGGTCCGGCAGCGCCGAGACGCGCTCGGTGACGGGTTGGACGACGGGCTCGGCGACGTCGGCGACCTCCTTGGGGTCGCGGACGGAGTTCAGGCCGCCCGCGAGGAACATCGAGGCCAGCATGGGACGGCCGAGCACACGCAACAGACTCATGGCCCCCTCCAGGGTGTCGGTGGGTTCAGCGCTCGCCGGGTTCCCCACCGGGCCGGAAGCCACTCACCCGGCCGCCGCCCCGGGCCGGGAAGCACTCACCCGGTCGCCGCCCGGTGCCGCGCCCACGCCTCCTCGCGCAACCCCTCCGAGAGCAGCACGTCCGCGGCGGTGCACGCGAGGGCCCCGGTCACGGCGACCAGCACCTCGCGGGCCGGGGGAGCGGCGGCCGCGGCGGCGAACTCCGGGGTGTGGTCGGAGCCGTCCTCGCCCATGATCGCCACGAACGGGTGGATGGCGGGCACCCGCGTGCTGACGTTCCCGATGTCGGACGACCCCAGGTACACGCCGGGCGCGGGCGGCGACAGCGGGATCCCGGCCCGGGCCAGGTGCGCGGCGAACCGCTCGGACAGCGGCTCGCTGTCCCGGAAGTGCTCGTAGCGCACGGTGGCGCGCTCCACCTCGGCGGTGGTGCCGGTGGCCCGGGCCACGCCCTCGGCGCACACCCGCAGCCGCTTCACCAGGTCCTCCAGCGCCCCGGTCGTGGCGGCGCGCAGCCCGAACAGGCCCTCGGCGTACTCGGGGACGATGTTGGTGGCGGTGCCGCCGTGGGTGACGATGCCCTGCACGTGCGAGCCCTCCGGCAGCCGCCGCCCCAGCGCGGCCAGCACGTTGAACAGCTCCACCAGCGCCGCGAGCGCGTCGACGCCCTCCGTCGGGTTGCCCGTGGGGTGCGCGGCCCGGCCGTGGAAGGCCACCCGGTACTGCACCTGAGCGGTCAGCGGCGCCCGGACCCAGTCGTACACGCCGGGGTGGAACATCAGCGCCGCGTCGACGTCGTCGAACACCCCGGCGTCCGCCTCGATCGCCTTGCCGCCCCCGCCCTCCTCGGCGGGCGTGCCGACCGCCAGCACCGTCCCGGCGGACGCCGCCGGCACGGCGGCCAACGCCAGCGCGGCGCCCAGGCCCGCCGCCGCGATGAGGTTGTGGCCACAGGCGTGGCCGAGGCCGGGCAGGGCGTCGTACTCCATGAGCAGCGCCACCGCGGGCCGGCCGCGGCCCACGCGCGCCGTGAACGCGGTGGGCATCCCCGCCACGCCCCGCTCCACGGCGAAACCGGCGCGCTCCAGCTCGCCCGAGAGCAGCGCCGCCGCCCGGTGCTCGGCGAAGGCGTACTCGGGGTCGGCGTGCAGGCGCAGGGCCACGTCCCACAGGGCGTCGGCCCGGGCCGCCACCTCCTTGCCGAGGGCTTGGTGTACGTCGTTCGGCGTGCCGGCCACGGGGCCTCCTCGGCAGTCGGGGTGTGGTGCCCTTCCCCGCCGGGTTTCACCGCCGGGCGCCGCGACACCCGCCGCGTTTCGTCCGGTGCCCCGGTGCAACACGGTCGGTGTACCCGCCGGGCCACGACAGCGTGGACGCCGCGGCGGCGGCCGGCGGGCCGGACCTGGGAGGAACCATGGACCACTCGCGCGTGCCCGTGCTGGAGGCGCTGGAGGACTTCCGGCGCCGCGGCGACATCGCCTACGGCCCGCCGGGCCACAAGCAGGGCAGGGGAGTGGATCCGAGGGTCGCCGAGATCGTCGGGCTCGACGTGTTCCGCTCCGACGTGCTCTCCCTCAACGGACTCGACGACCGCCGCCAGTCGCAGGGCGTGCTCAGCAGGGCCCAGGAGCTGATGGCCGACGCGGTCGGCGCCGAGCACGCGTTCTTCTCCACCTGCGGCAGCTCCCTGTCGGTGAAGACCGCCATGCTGGCGGCGGCCGGGCCGGGCGAGAAGCTGCTGCTGTCGCGCAACGCCCACAAGTCCGTCATCGCCGCCGTCGTCGTCAACGGCGTCGAGCCGATCTGGGTGCACCCGAAGTTCGACGCCGAGCGCCACCTGGCCCACCCGCCCGAGCCCGACGACGTCCGGCGGCGGCTGCGGGAACACCCGGACGCCAAGGGCATGCTGCTCATCACGCCCACCGACTGGGGCTCCTGCGCGGACATCGGGGGAGTGGCCCGGGTGTGCCACGAGTTCGATGTGCCCGTCATCGTCGACGAGGCCTGGGGCGCCCACCTGCCGTTCCACCCCGAGCTGCCCGCCTGGGGCATGGACGCCGAGGCCGACCTGGTCGTCACCAGCGTGCACAAGATGGGCGGGGCGGTGGAGCAGAGCTCCGTCTTCCACCTCCAGTACGACCGGGTGTCGCCCGAGGCCCTCAAGCAGCGGGAGGATCTGCTCGGCACCACCAGCGCCTCCTCCCTGGTGTACGCCACCCTCGACGGCTGGCGCCGCCAGATGGTCGAACAGGGGCACGAGCTGCTGGACGCCGCGATCCGCCGCGCCGACCGCATCCGGGCCGCGGTCGCCGACCTGCCCGGACTGCGGCCCATGGGCCGGGAGGTCGTGGAGGAGGGGCTCGCCGCCGACCTCGATCCGCTCAAGCTGGTGATCGACGTGCGCAAGCTCGGCCTGAGCGGGATGCAGGCCGCGGAGTGGCTGCGCACCCACCGCCAGGTGGACGTGGGGGGCTCGGACAGCTGCCGGGTCAGCGCCTCGATCACCCACGCCGACGACGACGAGACGGAGCAGGTCCTGGTGGACGCCCTGCGCGCGCTCGTCGAGCACGCCGACTCCGTCGAACGGCGGCCGCCGGTGCGGCTGCCCGAGCCCTCGGCGCTGGAACTGGAGCAGGCGATGCTGCCCCGCGAGGCGTTCTTCGCCCCGGTCGAGCACGTGCCCGCCGAGCGGGCCGCGGGCCGCATCGCCGCCGAGATGATCAGCCCCTACCCGCCGGGCGTGCCCGTGGTGGCGCCCGGCGAGGTCGTCACCGACGCGGTCCTGGACTACCTGCGCAGCGGCGCCGAGCACGGCGTCCTCATCCCGGACGCGGCGGACTCCTCGGTCCGCACCCTGCGGGTCGTGGCCCGGCGCTGAGGAGTCGGCCATGAGTCGGTGCTCAACAGTCGGTACTCAACCACTCGTGCCCGAGATGTTGAAAATGTGATTGAAGTGAATTCTGAGAAAGTTGGCATGCTTTGTCCGATTCCGGAGATCCGGAAGGTGAAGGTACTCGCTTCAGCTCAAGGAGATGGTGCTATGCCTTCCGAGGAAAAGGTCATCGAGGAACTCACGGGTGTTCCGAGTGTCGACATCGAGGCGGCACTCGACCCGGTCGAAGCCGACGGCGTCTACCGCGACAGCCGTGAGTGCGCGGCGCTGGCGCTGAAGTCGGGCGACATCGGCCTGCTGCTGTCGCCGCCGACCCCGCGCCCGAAGAAGGGCTGAACCGACCGACAGGAGTAGCCCATGGAGCAGTCTGGCACCTCGACCCTCCTGCAGGGCGCGGTGCGGGACCTCGCTTCCGGTGTGGTCTCCGCTCCGGAGAGCGGAGACTCACCGAGGAGGCCGACGCCCAGGGCCGAGACGATGAGCGCGGAGCGGATGAAGCCGGTGAGGCGGGAGACCATCGTGCCCGCGGCCATCACGGC
>NZ_JBEYZD010000157.1:0-4447 GCF_040645895.1 Streptomyces olindensis
GACGACGAACACGCCGTGTCCAGCGTCACCGCCGGACCCTCCAACCCCAGCGAATACGCCACCCGACCCGAGACCACACTGCCCGCCGAACCGGTGCCGACGTACCCCTCCGTGGCCGTCGACTGCGCGGCGAACCCGTAGTCCTGGTACATCACGCCGGCGAACACGCCGGTGTCGGTGCCGCGCAGGGACGTCGGGTCGATGCCGGCGTCCTCCAGCGCCTCCCAGGACGCCTCCAGCAGCAACCGCTGCTGCGGGTCCATCGCCGACGCCTCACGCGGCCCGATGCCGAAGAACCCCGCGTCGAAATCACCGGCGTTGTGCAGGAACCCGCCCTCACGCGCATACGACGTGCCGGGCTTGTCGGGGTCCGGGTCGAAGAGACGGTCGAGGTCCCAGCCGCGGTCGTCGGGGAAGCGGGTGATGGCGTCCCGGCCCGACGCGACCAGCTCCCAGAGGTGCTCCGGCGTCTCGACACCGCCCGGGTACCGGCAGCTCATGCCCACGATGGCGATCGGCTCGTCGAACCGGGCCTGCAAGCGCTCCAGGCCGTCACGGGTCTGCAGGAGTTCCAGCGTGACTTTCTTCAGGTACTCCACGAGCCGGGCTGACGACTGATCCTCAACAACGTTCTCGTCCACGGGGTATCCACACCTAAGGTCCGGGGTTCGATGCTGGAACGGGCCTGTCGGCGCGCGCTCAGTACAGCGGGCTCACGTCCACCTGGTACTCCTTGATCCAGGCGTTGGCGCGCAGGAGGCTCTCGGTGCGCAGGCGGTTCCAGGTGCCGCCACCGGCCGAGTCGGTGCCGTCGACGACCTCCTGGGCCGCCTCGGCGTTGATCAGGGGACGGATCGGCTCGTCGTCGCCGTTGTCCAGGATGCGCTTGAGGCCGGTGCGGAGCATGTCGTCGTACCCGGTGTCGAGCGTGGCCGGGAAGGCCGACTTGGGCCGCTGCAGCACCGATTCGGGCAGCAGATCGCCGGCGGCCGCGCGCAGCAGCCACTTCCCGGTGCCGTTCCGCTTCTTCATCGACCACGGGACGTTGAACATGTACTCGATGAGCCGGTGGTCGCAGAAGGGGACCCGGACCTCCAGGCCCAGGGCCATGCTCATCCGGTCCTTGCGGTCGAGCAGCGCCCGCATGAAGCGGGTGAGGTCGAGGTAGTTCACCTCGCGCATCCGGGCGTCCTCGGGCGTTTCGCCGTCGAGGCGGGGCACCTCGGCCAGGCCCTCGTTGTACATGCCGCCGAGCCGCTCCATCATGCCCGTCCGCTCGATGACGTCGGAGCTGAACAGGCTGAACGGGCCGGGGGTGCCGCGCAGGACCTGGAACGCCATCCACGGGTAGATCGGGATGTCGAGGACCTTCTGGTCGTGGACCCACGGGTAGCCGCCGAAGACCTCGTCGGCGCCCTCGCCGGAGATGGCGACGGTACAGTGCTCGCGCACGGCGCGGAACAGCAGGTAGAGCGAGACGTCCATGTCACCGAGGTGGTTCGGCAGGTCCCAGGCCCCGAGCACCTGCCGCCGGACGTCCGGGTCGCTGAGCCCCCGCGTGTCCACGGCGACGGACTCGTGCAGGCAGCCGACGTGCTTCACGACCTGCTCGATGAAGGGGCCGTCCTCGGTGGTGCGCAGTCCGTCGGCGGCGGAGTCGAACGAGTCCGAGTAGCCGACGAAGTCGATCGAGAACGAGTGCAGGACGTCCTCGGTGTTCGCCCGCGCGGCCAGGGCGGTGAGCAGGCTGGAGTCGACACCGCCCGACAGCAGCATGCCGAGCGGGACGTCGGACACCAGCTGCCGCTCGACGATGTCCTCCATGAGGGAGCGGACCTTGGTGACCGTGGTGTCCAGGTCGTCCTCGTGCGGGCGGGCCTCCAGCCGCCAGTAGCGGCGCTTGTCGATCCCGTTCCTGCTGACCTTCAGGTACTCGCCGGGCTGGAGTTCGCGCATCCCGTCGAAGAGCGTGGTGCCGGCCATGTTGGCCTGGAGCATGAGGAAGCTCGCGAACCCGTCCGGGTTCACCACCCGGCGGGCCGCCGGGTTGGCGAGGATCGCCTTCGGCTCGGAGCCGAACAGGATCCCCTGGTCGGTCGGGTAGTAGTAGACGGGCTTCACCCCCACCCGGTCGCGGACCAGCAGCAGTTCTTCCTTCTCGGTGTCCCAGATCGCGAACCCGAACATGCCGTTGAGGCGGCTCACGAAGTCCTCGCCCCACTCGGTGTAGGCGACGGCGACGACCTCCGTGTCGCTGTTGGTGGTGAACCGGTGGCCCTTGCCCTCCAGTTCGGCGCGCAGCTCGCGGAAGTTGTACACCTCACCGCTGTACGTGAGCACCGCGGCGCCGCGCACCATGGGCTGGGCTCCGCCGGCGGGGTCGATGACGGCGAGCCTGCGATGGCCGAGCGCGGCGTGCGGCGAGAGCCACACCGCCCCGTCGTCGGGCCCGCGCAGCGCCATCGTCTCCGTCATGGCCTCGACGGTCGCACGCCGCGAGCGCAGATCCGCCCCGAAATCCACCCAGCCGGTTATTCCACACATGGGCCCACCCCTCCGAGAACCGAAATGTTTTCCAGCATTCTGCAGCGACTGCGATTCGCACGGTAATCCCCGGGCCGCTCGCGAGCAGCACCGAATGCACCTGGAAACTACCCGTGGGTGAAAAGCCCACGGGTAGCGTCGAATCCACTGCGGCCGTAATTCACGGCAGTGCCCGGAAGAGGGACGAAGACGATGCCGGCGAGATCAACCCGGTGCACAGAAAGCACCAGGGGGCGCCGGCAACGCTGTCTGCCGAATGGGTCGAACAGTTATGTGCCAGTCTCCTGGGAATTGATCCGCTCCGTCAATTCTTCCGCGAGGAGCTGCCAGCTTTCGGCGTGGTGCCGCGCCAGCTCGGCGATCACCGGGGCGCAGTGCATCGGGAGACTGCTCGCCATCGCCGTCCAGTCGTGCGGCTGGACGGCCGAGACGTCGAGGATGCGCAGCAGCTTCCGGCCCGCCTCGGTGAACCGCAGCGAGGGGTCGGCCGCCAGCCGCCGGACCGTCAGCGACAGGTCCGGGGTGCCCGGGCGGACCCGGGCGCGCTGGACGGTGCCGCGCCCCGCGGCCCCCCGGCCGCGCGAGGTCCCGCCGTCCGGCGGATCCGTCGCCTCCGCTCCCGCCGCGGCCCGGGCGCGCCTGCGGACGTCCTTGGCCGTGGTGAGCGAGATGCCGGCGGCGAGCGCCACTTCCTGGGCGGACGCGTCGGGCTTCACGGCGAGGAACGCCAGCGCACGGGTGCGGCCTTCGGCGGCCGTCACCGGGTACGCCACCCCGTCCCGGCCCAGTCGCACGGCGGTCGGGTGCGGATTTTCCGCACCCGACCGCCGCCGGAGCGCGGCGATCGTCTTGTCCGAGAGGCCGGCGACCTCGGCCAGCCGCCGGTTGGACCACTCCGGGAAGTCCGCGAGCATGCGCGTCGCCGCGGCCTTGCGGTCGGCGAGCGAGAGCGGCAGTCCGTGGTTGCTGTTCAACCGGACGGCGAGCACGAAGGCCTGGCGTTCGTCGCCGTTGAAGAACACGGCGTTGATGTGCGAGGCGCCGGTGCGCTCGACCGCCCGCAGGCGGTGCACCCCGTCGATGACGGTCATCGTCTCGTGGTGGATCACGATCGGCGGCAGCTCCGCGCACACCTCGGTGAGCGCGTCGATGTGCCGGGAGTCCTCCCCGCCCGTCCGGGGAGTGGCCGCGACCAGAATTCGGCTCAGCGGCACCTGGGTGACCTCGGATAAGAGCTCACCGTGAAACGGGTCGAGGCTGTGCGCGTGGCGTTGTATCGGCTTCTCTGCTGATGCAGAGATGTGGTTCATCGATCTTCCCCCCTACCAACTTCCAGTGGGCTCGGCAGCTGTCGTGCGACGTATCCGCTGTGGATGACCTCAGGCAGCGCGGCAAACCACGGGAGGAGGGCAGGAAGGGCTGTGATCGGCAATCGGAAAGTTGCAGAACATCTGGCATTTCCCCCGTAACGCAATGTCGAGATCCGACCCGAACAATCTTTCAGGAGGATCGGGACATTGCAAGCCCTTGACCCGGGGGATCTTTGCTGTCAACAGGAAGCGGCTCCGGTGGAGTTGACATGGGCGTGGCACTCCGGGCAGCGTGCGCCGGGGCGCTGTCACTACCGTCGGGACCAACGCCCGGGGCGAGCGCTTTCAGAAAGCGCGATCCATCGAGAAGCGGAATCCGATTCAGCAGCTCCGGGCTGGGCGCAATCCGCCCGCCGACCATTCAGTGCTGTCCCTCGTCCAGGCGGAAGCGGAAGCATACGGAAGGCCGAGGGGCCTTTTCCGGGCCGCCCGCTGGAAGGCGGCCGAAGTTGAACGTGGCACGGTTGCCGAAGTCGAACGTGGCACAGGTCGGGAAAAGCGCGGCGCCGGGCGGGGAACGAAACCCCGCCCGG
>NZ_JBEYZD010000158.1:0-4250 GCF_040645895.1 Streptomyces olindensis
CCTCAACTCGATCGGCATGGTCGCCACGGGCCGGCTCAACGGCACGGCGGTCACGGCCCTCAGCCTCATGTGTCCGAGGGGGGACTTGAACCCCCACGCCCGATAAAGGGCACTAGCACCTCAAGCTAGCGCGTCTGCCATTCCGCCACCCGGACAAGGTGTCTGTCGCGCGGGTTCTCCCCGCGGCGACGACGTAAACATTACCAGGCTTTCGAGGGTGGCCGATCACCCCCCGTCCGCACCCCGGCGGGGCGTGAACGGCGTGTGACGGGCCGGGAGCGCCCTTGGGGAGCGAGCCGGGGAGAGAGAGGATGAGGGGGACCCACCAGCAGTGACACCGGGAGGAAGCACGTGAGCGAGACGGACACGGCCAGGAGCGTCACCGGCGAGGACGAGGTCGTGGACCTCTGCCGCGAGCTGATCCAGATCGACACCAGCAACTACGGCGACCACTCGGGTCCGGGCGAGCGCAAGGCGGCCGAGTACGTCGCCGAGAAGCTCGCCGAGGTCGGACTCGAACCGCGGATCTTCGAGTCCCACCCGGGCCGCGCCTCCACGGTGGCCCGCATCGAGGGCGAGGACCCGTCCCGGCCCGCGCTCCTCATCCACGGCCACACCGACGTGGTTCCGGCCAACGCCGACGACTGGACCCACCACCCCTTCTCCGGCGAGGTCGCCGACGGGTGCGTCTGGGGCCGCGGCGCCGTCGACATGAAGGACATGGACGCGATGACCCTCGCGGTCGTGCGCGACCGGCTGCGCAGCGGGCGCAAGCCCCCGCGCGACATCGTCCTCGCGTTCCTCGCGGACGAGGAGGCCGGCGGCACGTACGGGGCGCGGCACCTCGTCGACAACCACCCGGACCTCTTCGAGGGTGTCACCGAGGCGATCAGCGAGGTGGGCGGCTTCTCCTTCACCGTGAGCGAGGAGCGGCGGCTGTACCTGATCCAGACGGCCGAGAAGGGCATGCACTGGATGAAGCTCACCGTGGCCGGCACGGCGGGGCACGGCTCGATGATCCACCGCGACAACGCGATCACCGAGCTGTCGGAGGCCGTCGCGCGGCTGGGGCGGCACAAGTTCCCGGTGCGGGTCACCAAGACCACCCGCGCCTTCCTCGACGAGCTCGGTGACGCGCTCGGCACCGAGCTCGACCCGGAGGACATGGAGTCGACGCTCGCGAAGCTCGGCGGCATCGCCAAGCTCATCGGCGCGACCCTCAGCAACACGGCCAACCCCACCCAGCTCGGCGCGGGGTACAAGGTCAACGTCATCCCGGGCGAGGCGACCGCCCACGTCGACGGCCGGTTCCTGCCCGGGTTCGAGGACGAGTTCCTCGCCGACCTCGACCGCATCCTCGGCCCGAAGGTGCGGCGCGAGGACGTCCACGCCGACAAGGCCGTCGAGACCACCTTCGACGGGAAGCTCGTGGAGGCGATGCAGTCCTCGCTGCTGGCCGAGGACCCGACCGCGAAGGCGATCCCCTACATGCTCTCCGGCGGGACGGACGCGAAGTCCTTCGACGACCTGGGCATCCGGGGCTTCGGCTTCGCCCCGCTGAAGCTGCCGCCGGAGCTGGACTTCGCCGGCATGTTCCACGGAGTGGACGAGCGGGTCCCGGTGGAGGGCCTCAAGTTCGGCGTGCGGGTGCTCGACCGGTTCATCGACGCGTCCTGAAACCGCCCCAAACGAAACGCCAGTATTCGGTCGCGTGTGCGGAATCGACTGGGAAGAGTGAATGCGACCATAAGCTCGTAGCCTCATTACTCCCTCTTCGTTACAGGTAATGCGATCGCAAGATGGGTCGCTTTGCCAACTAGGAGGAATAATGATCAAGAAGGTCGTCGCTGCTGCGGCTGCCACCGGTGGGCTGGTTCTCGCGGGCGCGGGCCTGGCCGTCGCCGACTCGGGTGCCCAGGGTGCCGCCGTGCACTCCCCGGGCGTCCTGTCCGGCAACGTTGTTCAGGTGCCCGTTCACGTCCCGGTGAACGTCTGCGGCAACACGGTCTCCGTGATCGGCGTGCTGAACCCCGCCTTCGGCAACACCTGCATCAACAAGTGATGCTTTCCCCTCGGTAGAGGGGAGTTCAAAGCCACCGGTCCCGGAGCGCGAGCCATGCGCTCCGGGACCGAACGCTTCTTTCGAGGAATTCGAGAAGAATTCGAGACAGGGTCGAAGGCAGGTATTCAGTAATGCGACAGGTCACCCGCAAGGGTCTGATGACCGTGGCGGCCGCGACCGGCGTGATCGCCGCCGCGGGCGGCTCCGCTCACGCCGACTCGGGCGCGCAGGGCTCCAGTTCGGGCTCGCCCGGCGTGCTGTCCGGGAACACGGTGCAGGCGCCGGTGCACGCGCCGGTCAACGTCTGCGGGAACACGGTCAACGTCGTCGGCGTGCTCAACCCGTCGGTGGGCAACTCGTGCGCCAACCAGGGCGGTGGATCGTCGTCGGGGGGATACGGCGATCACGGAGGCAACGGCGGCCACGGCGGCAACGGCGGCTCGCAGGCGGGCGGGCACGCCGGCGACTCACCCGGCGTCGGCTCGGGCAACCACGTCCAGGCCCCGATCCACGCGCCGGTGAACGTCTGCGGCAACAGCGTCGACATCATCGGCGTCGGCAACCCCAGCACGGGCAACGACTGCTCGAACGGCGGCCACCACGGCACCCCGCCCGGCGGCGGCAGCGAGACCCCCGGACAGCCGGGGAACCCGGGGAACCCCGGAAACCCGGGCGATCCCGGTAACCCCGGTGACCCCGGAAAGCCGGGTGAACCGGGCAAGCCCGGCGACCCGGGCACCCCGGGCCACCCCGGCAGCCCCGAAGAGCCCGGTCACCCCGGCACCCCCGGCACTCCGCCCGGCATCGGCGGCGAGACCCCGGGCGGCTCCTCGCACGGCAACCAGCCGGGCGCCCAGTCCGTCACCCAGCCCGAGGGCGACTCCCAGCTCGCGAGCACCGGCAGCGACCTGCCGCTCGGTCTCGCCCTCCCGGCCGGCGCGGGCGCCCTGCTGGCCGGCGCGATCCTCTACCGCAAGGCGCGCGCCTCGGCCTGACACACCCCCGGCACACGGAGCGGGCCCCGCAACTGCGGGGCCCGCTCCCGTGTATGCCTTCCCCAGGCCTTCTCCCGGCCTTCTTCCAGTGCACCGACTCAGCTCACCACGTGGCCCGTACCTGGCGGATGATCCGCCGGCGCAACCGCACCTTGCGGCTGCCGTCCCGCAGCAGGCTCAGACGGTACAACTCCCAGTGTCCGTACTCGGCGTGGTCGGTCAGCAGACGTGCCGTCTCCTTGCGGGAGACCCCGCGAGGTACGTACACGTCGACAAATTCGTATTCCGGCATCGCATCTATTGTGCGGGCTGGGGCCCGGTACGGATAGCGTCTGCACTATGTCTGATGCTGCGCAGCCCACCGCTGCCGAGGTACGCGCCGCCGCCGAGGCGGTCAAGACCGCGCTCGACCGCCACCTGGCCGCGGTCGAACGCAGGTCGGGTGAGGACGACCCGGCCGTCTACGAGGCGTTCAACCAGCTGGCCGCGGCCGCAGAGGTGTACGACGAACTGCTCTACGACCGCTACGACGAGGTCACCCCCTTCGAGATCCCCGGTGCGGAGGACGCGCTGCCCCCGTACACGGGCCCCGAGGAACCGAACGCGCTGAGCGTACTGATCCGCCGTGACTACGCCGTCGCCGAGCCCCAGCGGCTGCTGGCGCAGGCGCAGCGGATCGAGGCGGCGGACGGCGACGACGGATCCCCGGCCTCCGGGACCGTCCACGGGGCGCTGGGCCTGCTGTTCGGCGAGTTCGAGCCGGACGAGATCGCCTCCCGGCACAAGGAGTTCGGCCTGGAGGAGGGCGACTCCACGCTCTGGGTGACGGCGGCGGACGAACCGGCCGACCCCGGCGAGTGGCTGGAGGCGCCGTTCGAGCAGGTCGATCCGCAGCAGGTGGTCTGCCGCTTCGACGTCAGCGCCGTCTTCGACGACGAGATCGACGACATGGACGACGAGGACGACGAGGACGACGAGGACGACGACGGGGAAGGCCTGGAGGACGACCTCGACACCGACCTCGACGACGAGGACCTGGAGCCGCTCGACGCGGACCGCCGCTGAGCGCGCGCGTCAGCCACCCGACGGCGGTGGTCACGGGACCGGCCCCGGGACACCGCCCGCGGCCCAGAACCGCCGCCGGCGGGGCGGGGCCGGCCCGCGGGGGCCGGGGCGCGGCGGGGGGGAGGGCG
>NZ_JBEYZD010000159.1:0-4157 GCF_040645895.1 Streptomyces olindensis
GCCGAGCGGGAGGACGTCTTCTACCTCACCTTCCAGGAGTTCCACGAGGTGGTGCGCTCGCAGCGGGTGGATCACCGGCTCATCCGGCAGCGCGACACGGAATCCCGACACCATGTCATGGCCGCCCGTCCGCCGATCCGGAGCGAGGTGGCCCGAGAGGGAGTACGAGAAGGTGGCCACACCTAAAAAGGGCCGGAACGCGAGCGCCCAGAGCAAGCCGTGGCGCTCGCTGGCCCTGATCCTGATCGCCATCGCGGCGCTCACCGGTGGAATGTTCGCCTCGGGGCACACGACCCCGCGTCTCGGCATCGACCTGGCCGGCGGCACGAGCATCACGCTCCGCGCGGTTCCCGAGGCCGGCAACGAGTCGGCGATCAACAAGACCAACATGGACACCGCCGTCTCCATCATGGAGCGCCGTGTCAATGGTCTGGGCGTCTCGGAGGCCGAGGTCCAGACGCAGGGCCGCGACAACATCGTCGTGAACATCCCCAAGGGGACCAACTCCGAGCAGGCCCGCAAGCAGGTAGGCACCACCGCAAAGCTCTACTTCCGCCCGGTCATCGCCACCGAGGTCTCCGGCGGCAACGGCACGGCCAGCCCCTCCCCGAGCCCCACCGGCAGCCCCTCGGCCGAGCCGTCGGGCAAGGCCAGCGACAAGCCCGAGGCCACCGACAAGAACTCGGCGTCCCCGTCCGCGAGCCCCACCACGCAGGGCCGCGCCGTCACGGACGCGCTGAAGGCCGACGCGACCCCGTCCGCGAGCGCCTCGGACAAGGCGAAGGCCAGCCCCTCCCCGTCCGCCTCCGGCGGCACCTCCGGTGACGACCCGAGCAAGCTCCAGGAGCAGTACGCCGCACTGGACTGCACCAACACCAAGACCCGCTCCACGGTCGGTGACGGCGCCAAGGCCAGCGAGTCGACCCTGGCCTGCGGCCAGAACTCGCAGGGCCAGTGGCAGAAGTACATCCTCGGCCCCGCCGAGGTCGACGGCACCGACGTCGACAAGGCCCAGGCCGTCCTGAACACCCAGACCGGTGCGGGCTGGACGGTCACGATGGACTTCACGGACGGCGGCGCCAAGAAGTTCGCCGCCGTCACCGGCAAGCTGGCGCAGAACCAGTCCCCGCAGAACCAGTTCGCGATCGTCCTCGACGGTGACGTGGTCTCCGACCCGTACGTCCGGCAGGCCCTGACCGGCGGCAACGCGGAGATCTCCGGCAACTTCAACCAGCAGTCCGCCCAGGAACTCGCCAACATGCTGACCTACGGCGCGCTGCCGCTGACCTTCAAGGTCGACAGCATGACGACCGTCACCGCCGCGCTGGGCGGTGACCAGCTGCAGGCCGGTCTGATCGCCGGCGCGATCGGTCTCGCCCTGGTCGTCCTGTACCTGCTGGTCTACTACCGCGGTCTGTCGTTCGTCGCGATCCTGTCGCTGCTGGTCTCCGCGGCCCTGACCTACACCCTCATGTCTCTGCTCGGCCCGGCCATCGGCTTCGCGCTGAACCTGCCGGCCGTGTGCGGTGCCATCGTGGCCATCGGCATCACGGCGGACTCGTTCATCGTGTACTTCGAACGCGTCCGCGACGAGATCCGCGAGGGCCGCTCGCTGCGCCCCGCCGTCGAGCGGGCCTGGCCGCGCGCCCGGCGCACCATCCTGGTCTCCGACTTCGTGTCGTTCCTCGCCGCCGCGGTGCTCTTCATCGTCACCGTCGGCAAGGTGCGCGGCTTCGCCTTCACGCTCGGCCTGACCACGCTGCTCGACGTCGTGGTCGTCTTCCTCTTCACCAAGCCGCTGCTGACCCTGCTGGCCCGCCGTACGTTCTTCGCGAGCGGCCACAAGTGGTCCGGCCTCGACCCGAAGAGCCTGGGTGCCCAGCCGCCACTGCGCCGCACCCGCCGTCCCTCCGCCCCCGTCGAGACGAAGGAGGCGTGAGATGTCGAAACTCGGCAACCTCGGCGCCCGGCTGCACCGTGGCGAGATCGGCTACGACTTCGTCAAGAACCGCAAGATCTGGTACGGCCTGTCGATCCTGATCACCATCACGGCCATCGTCGGCCTGGCGGTGCGCGGCCTGAACATGGGCATCGAGTTCCAGGGCGGTGCCGTCTTCACCACCCCGAAGAACATCAGCACCTCGGTGTCCCAGGCCGAGGAGTACGCGGAAACGGCCTCCGGCCACGACGCGATCGTCCAGAAGCTCGGCGACGGCAGCCTGCGGATCCAGGTCGCGGGCATCGAGACCGACAAGGCCAACCAGATCAAGGACCGGCTCTCGGACGACCTCAAGGTCGACGCGGAGCAGATCAACGCCGAGCTGGTCGGTCCCAGCTGGGGTGAGCAGATCGCCAACAAGGCCTGGCAGGGCCTCGGCATCTTCCTGATCCTCGTGGTCATCTACCTGGCGATCGCCTTCGAGTGGCGCATGGCCCTCGCGGCGTTCATCGCCCTGATCCACGACATCACCATCACGGTCGGCATCTACGCCCTCGTCGGCTTCGAGGTCACACCGGGCACGGTGATCGGTCTGCTGACCATCCTCGGCTACTCGCTCTACGACACGGTCGTGGTCTTCGACAGCCTCAAGGAACAGACGAAGGACCTCACCAAGCAGACCCGCTGGACCTACAGCGACGTCGCCAACCGCTCGATCAACAGCACCCTGGTCCGCTCCATCAACACCACGGTGGTGGCACTGCTGCCGGTGGCGGGCCTGCTGTTCATCGGCGGCGGTGTCCTCGGCGCCGGCATGCTGAACGACATCTCGCTGTCGCTGTTCGTCGGCCTCGCCGCCGGTGCCTACTCCTCGATCTTCATCGCCACGCCGCTCGTCGCCGACCTCAAGGAGCGCGAGCCGCAGATGAAGGCGCTGAAGAAGCGCGTCCTGGCCAAGCGGTCCCAGGCCGCCGCCCAGGGCGAGACCGCCCAGGCGGAGACCGCGGACGAGTCCTACGGCGACGAGCCCGAGGACGCCGCGCCCGCCGCGGTCGTCGGCCCGCGGAACCAGCCCGCGTCCCGCAGCCGCGGCCGCGGCCGTCCCTCGGGGAAGCGCCGATGACCGACATCAGGGAGCTGCTGCTCAGCCGCATCCGGGACGTGGCCGACTACCCGGAGCCGGGCGTGATGTTCAAGGACATCACCCCGCTGCTGGCGGACCCGGCGGCGTTCACCGCGCTCACCGACGCCCTCGCCGAGATCGCCGAGCGCACCCGCGCCACCAAGGTCGTCGGCCTGGAGGCCCGCGGCTTCATCCTCGGCGCCCCGGTCGCCGTCCGCGCCGGCCTCGGTTTCATCCCCGTGCGCAAGGCGGGCAAGCTCCCCGGAGCCACCCTCGCCCAGGCCTACGACCTGGAGTACGGCTCGGCCGAGATCGAGGTGCACGCCGAGGACCTGAGCCCCGACGACCGCATCCTGGTCATCGACGACGTCCTCGCCACCGGCGGCACCGCCGAGGCCTCCCTCCAGCTCATCCGCCGGGCGGGCGCCGAGGTCGCGGGTCTCGCGGTCCTCATGGAGCTCGGCTTCCTGAGCGGCCGCGCCCGCCTGGAGCCGGCGCTGAACGGTGCCCCGCTGGAGGCGCTGCTCACGGTCTAGCACCCCCTGAGCAGCCCGGTGGACACCGGCACGACACCGCACGGGCGGGCCCGGAACATCCGGCGCCCGCCTCGTGCGTTTCTCGGGTAGACGGTCCTCACATTGGCCTGAAGGCGATCCTGGGGCGCAGGATGGCTACCATGGGGTCTCCGGAGCCTGACCGGGGGACCCGGATCGCGCACGAGGAGCCCTCTTGCCAGACGAGGCCCAGCACCTGACCGCCGCCAAGCCCGAGTCCGCCTCGGCAGCCGCGGCGAAGCCCGCGCCGAACGCGCCCCACGCGAAGAACGACACCCGCGGGCCGGTGGAGCACGCCCAGGCGGCGCCGGTCGACAAGCCCGCCGAGCAGTCGCGCCCCAAGCCGGCCCCGCCCGCGGTGCGCCAGAGCGCCGGCCAGCCGGCCCGCACCGGCTCCTCCAACCGCGTCCGCGCCCGTCTGGCCCGCCTCGGCGTGCAGCGCGCGAACCCCTACAACCCGGTGCTGCCCGGCCGCCGCCTGGGCGGAACTTTCGTCCAAGACGGGACCGCCGAAGTCGGCGACCGTAGAGGCATGCGCAGT
>NZ_JBEYZD010000160.1:0-4000 GCF_040645895.1 Streptomyces olindensis
ACGCGGGCGTCCGCCCGGCACGCCGAGAGCACGCACCGAACGCCGCAGGGCCCGCCCTCCGGGCGAACGACGGGACTTTGCGGACACCCCCTAGGGCATCAGTGCCGATGTACTCGGTTGGCGATGGCGTGCCCGACGAACAGGTACACCACCGCTGCCAGGCCGTAACCGGCCACGACCCTGGCCCAGGCCTCGTCGAAGGTGAAGAGGTCGTGCGACCAGCCGGCCAGCCAGCGGGCCGCGTCGTGGATGAACTGGACGAAGTCGTTCGCCCGGTTCGCGTCCAGCAGGTACATCAGAATCCACAGACCCAGGATGAGGGCCATGATGTCGGCGACGACCGCGATGATCGTGCCGGCCTGATTCGCGCCGTTGCGATATCGAGGGGACATGCCCTTCGGGTTGCCCTTGAAGTCTGGATGAAACCCCGGGAATCGCTCAGGAGTTCAACTCGGCGAGGACCCGCAGCGTTTCCCGGTCCGGTGCCAGGGCCAGCAGGTCCGTCACCGGGCCCTTGCGCCACAGTTCCAGGCGTTCGGCGATGCGTTCGCGGGGGCCGACCAGGGAGATCTCGTCGGCGAAGGCGTCCGGGACGGCGAGGACGGCCTCCTGCCGTCGGCCGTCCAGGAAGAGTCGCTGGATGCGGCGGGCCTCCTCCTCGTAGCCCATGCGTGCCATGAGGTCGGCGTGGAAGTTGCGGGCCGCGTGTCCCATGCCGCCGATGTAGAAGCCGAGCATGGCCTTGACCGGCAGGAGGCCTTCCGCCACGTCGGCGCAGACCCGTACCTGCGCCAGGGGCGCGACGAGGAAGCCCTCGCGGAGGTCCCGCAGGGCCGGGCCGTAGACCTCCGGCCGGGTCGGCGACCAGTACAGCGGCAGCCAGCCGTCGGCGATCCGGGTCGTCTGGGCGACGTTCTTCGGGCCCTCCGCCCCGAGCAGGACCGGCAGGTCCGGGCGCAGGGGATGGGTGATGGGCCTGAGGGGCTTGCCCAGGCCCGTGGCGTCCGGGCCCCGGTAGGGGTGGGCGTGGAAGCGGCCGGCCGACACCACCGGTGCCTCGCGGCGGAGCACCTGCCGTACGACGTCGACGTATTCGCGGGTGGCGGTGAGCGGCGAGGCCGGGAACGGGCGGCCGTACCAGCCCTCGACCACCTGCGGACCGGACAGCCCCAGGCCGAGCATCAGGCGGCCGCCGGAGAGGTGGTCCAGGGTCAGGGCGTGCATCGCGGTCGTGGTCGGCGGGCGGGCCGCCATCTGCGCGACCGCCGTGCCCAGGCGGATCCGTGAGGTGTGCGCCGCGATCCAGGCCAGGGGCGTGAAGGCGTCCGAGCCCCACGACTCGGCCGTCCAGACGGAGTCGTAGCCGAGCCGCTCCGCCTCCCGCGCGAGCGGCACGTGGTCGGGGGAGGGGCCGCGGCCCCAGTAGCCGAGCGCGAGACCGAGCCGCATGGCTGCCTCCTGACGATGTGTCAGCTGACGGAGGCGACGACTGTACGGCAACGGCCCCCCGCCCGGAAGGGCGAGGGGCCGTGCGAGGAGCCGTGGGCTCAGCCGCGCTGGATGCCCGACGTGTCCTGCAGGACACCGCGGCGGCCGTCCTGCGTCTGGGCGACCAGGGCCTGGCCGCGCTGCTCGACGGCCAGGTACCAGGTGCCCGGCGCGAGTTCGGCGATCGGCGTCGGCGAACCGTCCTCCGCGAACAGCGGCCGCGGCACCGGCACCGCGAACCAGAACGGCGAGAAGTCCCCGGCCGGCGGCTGCGGCTGGGCCTGCGCCTGCTGGGGCTGGCCGCCGTAGGGCTGCCCGGGCTGCGGGTGGCCGTAGCCGCCGGGCTGCTGGGCGCCCGGGTAGCCGTAACCGCCCTGCGGCTGAGCGCCGTAGGGCTGGGGAGCGGCCGGGCGGGGGGCCGGGATGAGGGCGCCCTTGAGAGCGGGGACGAGGGGGGTGGCGAGGGCGGCGGCGGCCATGAGCAGCGTGGCGACGAGGGCGAGGATCAGGCCCGTGCCGGCGTTGGGGCCGTCGGAGGAGCTGCCGACGTTGTCGACGGCACCGCCCGGGTCGAAGACGTTGCCGAGGGCGCTCCACGCGGCGAAGATCGTGAAGGCGGCGCCGAACTGACCGAGGTCCAGACCCGCGACCTTGGGCGGCTGGGGCAGGCCCCGGGAGACGACGACGAGCGCGGCCCCGATGATTCCCGCCAGCACGACACCGAGCACCACCGGCCCGCTTCCCCAGAGGCTCGGGAGTTCGAGGCTGTCGGGCGCACCATCGATCGAATAGATGTCGAGGAACGACGCGATGAACAGCAACACCGCTGCTCCGATCACCACGCCGTCGCCTCGAGTGAGGGAGCGGATATTCACTTCAGGTCCTTCGTAGGTCGTCTCATCGTCGGTGGAGGCGTCGCTGTCACCCTGTCGCCGTCTGGCCCCTGTGTGAAGCGCGGGGGTGGCCCCTCATCGTAAGGAGGACACTATCGTCCGCCCGATCAGGGTGTCCGCCGGGACCAGCCCGCCGAGAGCTACCCACGCAGGAAACTCACGATTCCCTCAGAGATCCCTTGCGCCGCTTTCTGCCGCCACGCGCCACTGGTCAGCAGCGCCGCGTCCTTGCTATCGCGCATGTTGCCGCACTCGATGAACACCTTGGGAACCGTTGACAGATTGAGACCGCCCAGGTCCTTACGCGTGACGAGACCGCTGCCGTCGCCGATGTAGTTGGAGGGCGCGCTGCCGGTGACAGCCACGAAGCGGCCCGCGACGCGCTCGCCGAGGTCGCGGGAAGGGCCGACGATCGCCCGGGTGTCGGCGGCGCCCGCGTGCACCGCGCCGGGCAGGATCACGTGGAAGCCGCGGTTGCCGGCGCCCGAGCCGTCCGCGTGGACCGAGACCACGGCGTCCGCCTTCGCCTCGTTGCCGATCCGGGCCCGCTCGTCCACGCACGGGCCGTACGGCCGGTCGTCGTCCTGCGTCAGCTTGACCGTGGCGCCCTGCTCTTCGAGGAGCGTGCGCATCCGGCGCGCCACGTCCAGGGTGAACTTCGCCTCGGTGTACCCGTCGTTGGTGGAGGTGCCCGTGGTGTCGCACTCCTTCCAGTTCGTGCCGATGTTCACCTTGCGGTTGATCTCGGACGTGTGCTGGAAGTTGCGCGGGTTGTGCCCGGGGTCGATGACGACGACCTTGCCCTTGAGCGGGCCGGAGGCGGCGGGCGCGGACGTGGCGGGCGCGTCCGAGGGGGACGGGGAGGCGCCCGGCTCCTTGGCGTCGTCGGAGGGCGCGTCCGACGCGGCGGGCGGCGAGGACCGTACGGTCGCCCGGTCCGGGCCGCCGCCGTCCCCCGAGCCGCCCACCGTCTCGTACGCCAGCCAGCCGAGCAGCGCCCCCGGCACCAGCGCGGCGAGCGCGACGGTCAGGGGGCCGCGGCGGGAGCGGCGGGGCTGGGGAGGTTCGAAGTCCGGGCCTGCGTACGACACGCCTGCCACCCTAGCGGCCGCGCCCGGGGCGACGCGGACCCAGGACGGCCCGAACGGGTGGCGGCCACCTCACGTCGCCACCATCGCCGCCGTGCCGGCGGGGCCGAAGCGAGCCGTTGCACGGCCCAACCGGCGGCGGCTGCCCGGCGTTGCCGTCGTCGCTCCCGTGTCGGCCAGGGCCGGAGCGGGCCCTTGCTCGTCTTGACCGGTGGTGGCTGCCCGGCGTTGCCGGTCTCGCTCCCGTGTCGGCCGGGGCCGAGGCGGGCCGTTGCTCGTCCCGGCCGGTGGTGGTTGCCCGGCGTTGCCGTCGTCGCTCCCGTGTCGGCCAGGGCCGGAGCGGGCCCTTGCTCGTCTTGACCGGTGGTGGTTGCCCGGTGTTGCCGGTCTCGCTCCCGTGCCGGCCCGGGGCGAGGCGGGCCGTTGCTCGTCCCGGCCGGTGGTGGTTGCCCGGTGTTGCCGGTCTCGCTCCCGTGCCGGCCCGGGGCGAGGCGGGCCGTTGCTCGTCCCGGCCGGTGGTGGTTGCCCGGT
>NZ_JBEYZD010000161.1:0-3736 GCF_040645895.1 Streptomyces olindensis
TGGCCGCTCGCGACCTGGTGGAGCCGCATCCGCTCAACGAAGTCGGGCACGGCGTTGACGACGGTGATCTCGGTGTCGGCGGGGGAGAGCCGGCGGGCCAGGTTCCCGGCGGCGAAGGCCCCGGCGTATCCGGCGCCGAGGACGACGATGCGGTGCTTCATGGCGTTGCTCCCATCTCGTTCGCGTGCCCCCTGAACGAGACAGCGCCCCGATTACTGACAGGAGCCAGATGTGACGCCAGTCACTCAACCGAGACGAGCGGCCGAGCCACGCCAGACACCGAAAGCCGACCCCCGGACAACGACGGCCGGAAAAAAGACTCCGTGACACGGCACAGGCCCGGACACCCGATCCGGGCCTGCGCATGCTCTGCAGTCATGGGGCGCCAAACGTCACAAATGACGTGCACCGCCTACGCCCAGCGCATGCCGATGACGGACAGCTGCTCGACCCGCTCCTCCGACAGCGTCGCCGCCCTGCTGCGCTGATTGCTGATCCACGCCCCCAGCTTCACCTCCCGCTCCTCCTGGTCCTCGCCGCCGTGGCCGCTCCCGTCACCGCCGACAACGATCCGCTCGACGTGCTTCCTCGGCACCCGAAGGTGCCCCTCACGCTCGAAGAACTGCTTGGCGGCCCCGTAGTTCATCGCCCACCTGTCGGCCTGTGCACGGCGCGGTTTCGGCTTCTCGTCCTCGCCGGCGGGTTCGATCCCGAGGACGTGCTCGCACATCCACTGCTGCACGGCCGTCAGCCTGTCCCAGCCGAGCCGGACCGAGCGCACCCACCGTCCAAGGTCCTCACCCTGACACACGACAGCGCCCGGCGCGTCCGGCAGCTCCCCGCCGGCCTCCAGACGCTGCCTAAGAAGGTGGAAGCAGCGCTGCCACTCCACCGGCCAGACCGGGCACCACGCCGGGTCGAGGTCCTCCAACTGCTCCCGCCGCTCGGCCGACAGCGCTCCCGCCGCCGCCTGAACCGGCAGTCCCAGGGCACGGCGCTGCTCGATCTCGGCCGCCTTCCGGGCGGCAGCCCTGGCGTTCTTCAGCCAGATACCCACCCGGTACCCCCGGTACATGGCGGTCAACGGCGCCAGAAGGTGCCCATTCTCCTCAGCCCACCCACGCGCGGCGGCCAAACCCTCCTCCCACGCGACATCGAAGTGCGACCACACCATGCCCAGCTTCTCCAACTGCCCGATGCGGTCGGCATCCATGTCACCCCGGGCGTAGAAGCGACGAGCGTCGGCGATCCATTGCCCCAGCGGGAAACCGGCGAGCGAGACCGGCCACCCCTCGACTCCACCCTCGGGCCCGCCGCCGGGCACGCGGAACGTGAACGGCACCTTCAAATCACCGTGCTCACGGGCGTAGACGACGGCCGCCTCCACCCCGCGCCGCCAGTGCTCGCGCTCAGGATTGACGACCCGCAGATTGATGAACGCCGCCAACTGCGCCGGGTCACGCGGCGTGGAGAACCTCAGCAGCGACCGCGCCGGCCCCGACAGCCCGCCGGACCCAACCCCCTCACCCGGGCTCTCCTGGCCCCCACTGCGGCTCTGAACACCCCTGACACGGCTCTGCGCCTGCGGCTGCGCCAACTGTTCCACCACGCGGGTGTCATGCGCCCTGAGCGCCTCCAGCAGCTTCGCCAACCCGCCGAACGCCCGCGAGGTGAGCATGTTGTCCACCGTCTCGCCCGGCCCGAGCAGGACCGGCACGACCAGGCTGGCCACCTTGCCCTCGCCCGGCTGCATGCGCAGCGCGCGGCCGACGGCCTGGACGAGGTCGGGCATGGAACCGCGGACGTCGGCGAAGTAGACAGAGTCGCAGTTCTTGATGTCGACGCCCTCCCCGAGGACCTTGACCGAGCCCAGGAAACCCTTCTCCACCACCGTCCCGTCCATGGCGACCCCCGCCGCGAACTCCCCAAGCACCCGCCGCCGATGGTTCGGCTTGTGCTCACCGCACAGCCAGTCGGCCCAGACCAACTTCGGGTACAACCCCGGGGCAGCAGCATGCAGCCGCGCGGCGACGTCGGGAAGACCAGCCGCGAAAGCCTCAGCCTCACGGACCTGATGATGAAAGACGAGCGTCCGCCGAAACCCTTCCTCCGACGCCGCCTTGAGCAGGGCAGTCCGGAGCGCAGCGAGCCGCGCCCCGCGGACCTCATCCGACCTGCCCCCCACACCCAAGAGCTGCGCGGCCTGCAACTGGGTATCGGTGATATCCACGCACACCACCTGGTACGGCGCACAGATCCCCCGATCGATCGCCTCCGACAAGGTCAGCACGTACGCCCTGCTGCCGAAAGGACCGTCCGGGTCGTCCTCCATCGACGCGACCAGCTCACCCGGCGCGCCCTGCTGCTCCTGGTCTTCGTCCAGCTGCCACAGCCGCGGGGTGGCCGTCATGTAGAGACGGCGCAGGGCAGGGATGCGGGTGTTGTCATGGACGACGGCCCACGGCTTGCCGATCCGACCAGAGGTCCGGTGTGCCTCGTCGACCACGATCAGGTCCCACCCAGGCAGGCCGGCGGCGTGGGCACGCTCCAGGATGCCGAGCCCCAGGGAAGCGTACGTGGCGAAGACAGTGACCCTGTCGAACGGCCGAACCCATTCGACCAGCTCGCCCACATCCGTAGTGTTCGGGAAGCACGCCTCCTCGCCCCGCAGAGAGGACACTCCGACCACCATGCCGGTCCGGCCGCCCTCGCGCCATGCGATCTCGGTTTGGGCGAGCAGGTCCAGCGAGGGCACCAGTACCAGCACACGGCCGGCACGGAGCTCCTCCGCACTCCGCACAGCGACCAGGGTCTTGCCGGTTCCGGTCGCCATGATCACCTGAGTGCGCAGACCCCGCTCAGGCACAGTGGAGCGTGCAGGCAACTCGAGCGACCGGCGTACCGCGTCCACGGCCTCTCGCTGATGAGGACGGACTTCCCTCGCAGTCATTCCACCGACCCTCCCCCGCGGAGCCAGACGACCGTCCCCACACGCTCCACCTCGGCAATTGGCCTGCTCACGCGTTTCATGACCGGGACGGTGACGCACGGACCGGAAACGAGAAGCGCATGACCCATCTGCTTCAACACACATGCCACATTCACTGGGACCACCTGAGTCCAGAGTCTATCGCCTCCCAAAAAACGAAGCACACCCTCGGGAATCAACCTCAGTGCCGCGGGTACTCCGCATGAAACCCAGCACCTCGAACCGCTTCCGGAGAGTCATGACGCAGGGAACTGAAAATGAGAAGGGCAACCGGTTCTGTAAAGCGTGCGGCACACCGGCCGAAGACGGGAAGCTGTGCAGCCACTGCGGAACGGTTCTGGACTTCCCCGATGAGAGCGCCCTGATCGAAGATCA
This sequence comes from Streptomyces olindensis, assembly GCF_040645895.1. Lineage (NCBI taxonomy): Bacteria > Bacillati > Actinomycetota > Actinomycetes > Kitasatosporales > Streptomycetaceae > Streptomyces > Streptomyces olindensis. Next base: position 3,365 of record NZ_JBEYZD010000161.1, read on the forward strand.
GGGCGCTGCAGTGCGGCGGGACTTCGAAGGGCGTGCCCTTCATCAAGAAGGCTGAGTCCGCCAAGGAGTAAGAGCGGAGTGGTCACGCACGCACCCCGCACACCCCCCTTCCTTGCCGCTCGGGCCGCAGGCCCGTTGGCCGCCCCGCGCAGCGGGGCCGGCCTGTGTGGCGCGGAGCGCCACCGGGTGGCTGGAGCGCAGCGCAAGCCACCTTTGCGGGGCCGTGAGGCCCCGCAAACTCCGGGAGCGCAGCGAACGGATCGTCATCTGCCTTGCGCAGCAAGGCAGATGCCATGCCGTGCCGAGCGACAGCACCAGGCCGCTGAGGAGCGTGAGGAACGCGACGGGGAGCAGGACCTTCGGCATCTGGGG
>NZ_JBEYZD010000162.1:0-2231 GCF_040645895.1 Streptomyces olindensis
GCCTCGGCTCCCGGCGGGCCGCCCACAGACGGGCCCTACGGAAGCCTCGGCTTCCGGCGGGCCGTTCCGCGTCTACGGGGCCGGGCTCCCGGCCCCCGCCCGGGTCGCGTCCGCCCCCCAGCTCGCCAGCAGGCGCAGCGCGTCCGCCGAGGCGGAGTCCGGCTCCGCGTGGTACGTGATCAGGGACTGCTCGGCGTCGTCGACCAGGCGGAACGTCTCGAAGGACAGGGTCAGGTCGCCGACCAGGGGGTGGCGCAGGCGCTTGACGCCGTGGCTCTTCTCCTTGACGTCGTGGGCGGCCCAGAGGCGGCGGAACTCCTCGCTCTTCACCGACAGCTCGCCCACCAGCGCGGACAGCTGCGGGTCGTCCGGGTGGCAGCCCGCGTCCATGCGCAGGTAGCCGACGATGTCGGACGCCTTCCGGTCCCATTCGACGAACAGCTCGCGGTACGCGGGCCTGAGGAACACCAGCCGCGCCCAGTTCCGCTCCGGCGCCGGCAGCTCCGCCCAGTCGCCGAAGAGGGCCGCGGCCATCCGGTTCCACGCCAGGATCTCCGAGCGGCGCCCGACGATGTAGGCCGGGACGCTGTCGATCGAGTCCAGCAGCTGCCGCAGCGCCGGCCGCACCTGCCGGCTGCGCGCCGCCGGCTTCTTCTTGTGCTGCTTCGGCTTCGCCAGGTGCGTCAGGTGCGCGTGCTCGGCGTCGCTCAGCCGCAGGGCGCGCGCGATCGCGTCCAGCACCTCCGCCGAGACGTTGCGCCCGTTGCCCTGCTCCAGCCGCGTGTAGTACGCCACGGACACCCCGGCGAGCTGCGCCAGCTCCTCGCGGCGCAGCCCCGGCACCCGCCGCCGCCCGAAGTCGGGCAGCCCCACGTCCTCCGGCTTCAGCCGGGCACGCCGGGTGCGCAGGAACTCGCTGAGCTCGGCACGCCGGTCCAGGCCGCCACCGGCTGTCTGTGCGGGTTCGGGCTGTACGTCCATGCGTCCAGTATTCACGGTCGTACGCACGGCAGCCTGACCCCGCCAGTGGTACGCACGCTGTGCGTACGCAAAACCGTGGTCTGGGTGAACGCGCGCGACTCCGGCACGCTGGTGATCGTGCTCGGCAGAACATCCAGAAGGCACCCGGGCACAGAGACTTTGCTAGGAGAAACCCCGGCATGACCACTGTTGCTGCGTACGCCGCACCCGCTCCCAAGGCTCCGCTGGAGCGCACCACCATCGAGCGCCGCCAGGTCGGCGAGTTCGACGTCCTGATCGACATCAAGTTCGCCGGCATCTGCCACTCGGACATCCACCAGGCCCGCGAGGGCTGGGGCGAGGCGATCTTCCCGATGGTCCCCGGCCACGAGATCGCCGGTGTCGTCAGCGAGGTCGGCCCCGGCGTGACGAAGTTCGCCGTCGGCGACCGCGTGGGCGTCGGCTGCATGGTCGATTCCTGCCGCGAGTGCGAGAACTGCAAGGCCGGCCGTGAGCAGTACTGCGTCCAGGGCAACGTCCCGACGTACAACGGCATCGGCAAGGACGGCGAGCCCACCTACGGCGGCTACTCGCAGAAGGTCGTCGTCGACGAGAACTACGTCGTCCGCATCCCCGACGGCCTCTCCCTCGACGTCGCCGCGCCGCTGCTGTGCGCCGGCATCACCCTCTACTCCCCGCTCCGGCGCTTCGGTGCCGGCCCCGGCAAGAAGGTCGCGATCGTCGGCCTGGGCGGCCTCGGCCACATGGGCGTCAAGATCGCGCACGCGCTCGGCGCCGAGGTGACCGTGCTGTCGCAGTCCCTGCGCAAGCAGCAGGACGGCCTGAAGCTGGGCGCTGACCACTACTACGCCACCAGCGACCCGAAGACCTTCGAGGAGCTGGCCGGCACCTTCGACCTGATCGTCTCCACGGTCTCGGCCCCGCTGGACTTCGGCGCCTACCTGTCGCTGCTGAAGACCGAGGGCACGCTGGCCAATGTCGGCGCCCCCGAGGAGCCCATCTCCCTGAACCTGTTCTCGGTGATCGGCGGCGGCAAGACCCTCGCCGGTTCCATGATCGGCGGTATCGCCGAGACCCAGGAGATGCTGGACTTCTGCGCCGAGCACGGCCTCGGCGCCGAGATCGAGCTGATCCGCGGCGACCAGATCAACGAGGCGTACGAGCGCGTGCTGAGCAGCGACGTGCGCTACCGGTTCGTGATCGACACGGCCACCATCTGACCTGCGGACATCGTGCCCGAGGGCCCCGGC
>NZ_JBEYZD010000163.1:0-1761 GCF_040645895.1 Streptomyces olindensis
CGGCCGGGCTGATCTTCGGCCTGCGCGGTTCGATCGAGAGAGTGTCGACCCGTGTGTTCCTGCTGACCCCCGCCCACACGGAGATCGTGAACGGCGACCCGGCCTCGCACCGCACGGACGGCTTCTTCAACCAGAGCTGAGGCAGGGCCGCTCACCGGCCCTGCCCCCCGCGGTTCACCGGCCGGGGTCTACCGGAAGGCGTCGAGCCCGGTGAGCGCCTTGCCCAGCACGAGCTGGTGCATCTCGACGGTGCCCTCGTAGGTGAGCACCGACTCGAGGTTCGTCGCGTGCCGCATGACGGGGTACTCGAGCGAGATCCCGTTGGCCCCCAGGATCGTGCGGGCCGTGCGGCAGATCTCGATCGCCTCCCGCACGTTGTTGAGCTTGCCGAAGCTGACCTGCTCGGGACGCAGGCGGCCGGCGTCCATCCGCCGCCCCAGATGATGGGCGAGCAGGATCCCCTTGTGCAGTTCCACCGCCATGTCGGCGAGTTTGGCCTGGGTGAGCTGGAAGCCCCCGATGGGCCGCCCGAACTGCTCCCGTGACTTCGCGTAGTCGACCGCGGCCTCGAAACAGCTGCGGGCCGCGCCCATGGCGCCCCAGACGATCCCGTACCGGGCGTGGGACAGACAGCTGAGCGGTCCGCGCAGGCCGGCGACCTCCGGGAGGACGGCGTCGGCGGGGAGCCGTACGTCGTCCATGACCAGCTCGCTGGTGACGGAGGCGCGCAGGGACCACTTGTGCTTGATCTCCGGCGCCGAGAACCCGCGGGCGTCGGTGGGGACGGCGAAGCCGCGGATCCCGTCCTCGGTCTGCGCCCAGACGACGGCGACGCCGGCGACCGAGCCGTTGGTGATCCACATCTTGCGGCCGTTGAGGATCCAGTCCGTGCCGTCGCGCTTGGCGTACGTCCGCATGGAGGCGGGGTCGGAGCCGTGGTCGGGCTCGGTGAGGCCGAAGCAGCCGATGACCTCGCCGGCGGCCATGCGGGGCAGCCAGTGCTGCTTCTGCTCCTCGCTGCCGAAGCGGTGGAGGGCGTACATGGCGAGGGAGCCCTGCACGGAGACGAGGGAGCGGATGCCGGAGTCGGCGGCCTCCAGCTCCAGGCAGGCGAGCCCGTACTGCACGGCGCTCGCCCCGGCGCAGCCGTACCCCTCCAGGGACATGCCGAGTACCCCGATGCCGCCGAGTTCCCGGGCCAGCTCCCTGATGCCCGACAGCTCCCCCGTCTCGTACCACTCCGCGACGTACGGCAGCACCCGGTCGGCGGCCCAGGCCCGGACGGTGTCCCGGATCCCGAGGTCCTCCGGTTCCAGCAGATCGTCCAGCCCGAGGGGGTCGGCGGGATCGAAGGGAGGCAGCTTGGACGACTCGGACATGGGGGCACCCTCCGGGACTCTTTAACTAGCACCGCTAACCCAGACGCTAAGGCTTCCTCCCGCCTCCGCACCACCCGTAGCTGCCAAGTGTGAGGGCGAGGTCACAGGGTGAGGGCATCGCAGTCACACCGGACACAAGCCGCCGACGGCGCCCCGCCTGCGTGGGTGGGCGGAAGGGCGTTACACCGAGACGCGTGACTCCGCGGCGTCCCTCTGCGCGGGTACCTCCACCGGCCCGTTGCCCTCGCACTGCATGACCCGCGGCAACCGCAACGCCATCACCGCGCCGAGCAGCAACAACCCCGCGCTCACCAGCAGCGTCACATGCAGCCCGTGCACGAACGCGTCCCGGGCGGCATGCCGCAGGGCAGCCCCCGCCGCA
>NZ_JBEYZD010000164.1:0-1340 GCF_040645895.1 Streptomyces olindensis
ATGACCCTGGTCGGCGGCCCGCGCGTCATCTTCCTCGACGAGCCCACCACCGGCCTGGACCCCCGCTCCCGCCACACCATGTGGCAGATCATCCGCGAGCTGGTCACCGGCGGGGTGACCGTCTTCCTCACCACCCAGTACCTGGAGGAAGCCGACCAGCTCGCCGACCGCATCGCCGTCCTGCACGACGGCAGGATCGCCGCCGAGGGCACCGCCGAGGAGCTCAAGCGGATCGTCCCCGGCGGACACGTCCGGCTCCGCTTCACCGACCCCGCCGTCTACCGGACCGCCGCCACCACCCTGCGCGAAGCCACCCGCGACGACGACGCCCTCGCCCTGCACCTCCCCAGCGACGGCAGCCAGCGCGAACTGCGCTCCCTCCTCGACTGGCTCGACGCCGCCGGCATCGAAGCCGACGAACTCACCCTGCACACCCCCGACCTCGACGACGTCTTCTTCGCCCTGACGGAGGCCGCCCGATGAGCACGCCCCCGGCACCCGCCCGCCCGGCCCGGTTCTCCCTCGCCGTGCGCGACTCCTCCACCATGCTGCGCCGCAACCTGCTGCACGCCCGGCGCTACCCGTCCATGACGCTGCAACTGCTGCTCACGCCGGTCATGCTGTTGCTGCTGTTCGTCTACATCTTCGGCGACACCATGAGCGCGGGGATGGGCAGCGGGGAGGGCCGTTCCGCGTACCTCGCGTATCTCGTCCCGGGTGTCCTGATGCTGACCATCGGCGGCACGACGATCGGCACGGCGGTGTCCGTCGCCATGGATATGACCGAGGGGATCATCGCCCGCTTCCGCACGATGGCGATCCATCGCCCCTCGGTGCTCGTCGGGCACGTCGTCGGCAGTGTGCTGCAGTGCCTGCTGAGCGTGGTCCTCGTCGGCGCCGTGGCCGTGGCCATCGGCTTCCGGTCCGTCGACGCCACCATCGTGGAGTGGCTGGCGGCGTTCGGGCTGCTGGCGCTGGTCTCCCTGGCGCTCACCTGGATCGCGGTCGGCATGGGCCTGTCCAGCCCGAACGCCGAGGCGGCCAGCAACAACGCGATGCCGCTGATGGTCCTGCCGCTGCTGTCCAGCGCGTTCGTCCCGGTCGACGCGATGCCGGGCTGGTTCCGGCCGATCGCCGAGTACCAGCCCTTCACCCCGGCCATCGAAACCCTGCGGGGCCTGCTGCTCGGCACCGGGATCGGCCACAACGGATGGCTGGCGGTGGCCTGGTGCGTGGGGCTGGCCGTGCTCGGCTACTTCTGGTCGACCTCCAAGTTCGCCGCCGACCCGAAGTAGGGCCCGGACAGCGCGTGGACCCCCGGTCACCGACCGGGGGCGGAG
>NZ_JBEYZD010000165.1:0-1195 GCF_040645895.1 Streptomyces olindensis
TGAGCTGGGGGTGGCCGCAGAGACCAGCGAGAAGCGACTGTTTACTAAAAACACAGGTCCGTGCGAAGCCGTAAGGCGATGTATACGGACTGACGCCTGCCCGGTGCTGGAACGTTAAGGGGACCGGTTAGCTCCATTTCGGTGGGGCGAAGCTGAGAACTTAAGCGCCAGTAAACGGCGGTGGTAACTATAACCATCCTAAGGTAGCGAAATTCCTTGTCGGGTAAGTTCCGACCTGCACGAATGGCGTAACGACTTCTCGACTGTCTCAACCATAGGCCCGGTGAAATTGCACTACGAGTAAAGATGCTCGTTTCGCGCAGCAGGACGGAAAGACCCCGGGACCTTTACTACAGTTTGATATTGGTGTTCGGTTCGGCTTGTGTAGGATAGCTGGGAGACTGTGAAGCGCTAACGCCAGTTAGTGTGGAGTCGTCGTTGAAATACCAGTCTGGTCGTGCTGGATGTCTAACCTGGGTCCGTGATCCGGATCAGGGACAGTGTCTGATGGGTAGTTTAACTGGGGCGGTTGCCTCCTAAAGGGTAACGGAGGCGCCCAAAGGTTCCCTCAGCCTGGTTGGCAATCAGGTGTTGAGTGTAAGTGCACAAGGGAGCTTGACTGTGAGACCGACGGGTCGAGCAGGGACGAAAGTCGGGACTAGTGATCCGGCGGTGGCTTGTGGAAGCGCCGTCGCTCAACGGATAAAAGGTACCCCGGGGATAACAGGCTGATCTTCCCCAAGAGTCCATATCGACGGGATGGTTTGGCACCTCGATGTCGGCTCGTCGCATCCTGGGGCTGGAGTCGGTCCCAAGGGTTGGGCTGTTCGCCCATTAAAGCGGTACGCGAGCTGGGTTTAGAACGTCGTGAGACAGTTCGGTCCCTATCCGCTGTGCGCGTAGGAGTCTTGAGAAGGGCTGTCCCTAGTACGAGAGGACCGGGACGGACGAACCTCTGGTGTGCCAGTTGTTCTGCCAAGGGCATGGCTGGTTGGCTACGTTCGGGAGGGATAACCGCTGAAAGCATCTAAGCGGGAAGCCTGCTTCGAGATGAGGACTCCCACCTCCTAGAGAGGGTAAGGCTCCCAGTAGACGACTGGGTTGATAGGCCGGATATGGAAGCACGGTAACGTGTGGAGTTGACCGGTACTAATAGGCCGAGGGCTTGTCCTCAGTTGCTCGCGTCCACTGTGTT